>NZ_JBEPFC010000057.1:0-41299 GCF_040301705.1 Streptomyces sp. NPDC000151
CGAGGCGAGGGCGCGGATCAGCCGGGGCGCGGGCTCGGCCGCGTCGTCGGGCGGTGCCGCCAGGTCCGCGTCCTCGATGGGCGTGGTCGCGTCCATGTCGGACAGCGGCGGGCCGGCGGGCGACGGGGTGGCGGCCAGGTCGACCAGGCCGTGGTCGGCGAAGCCGGCCAGCGCGAAGTCGAGGTGGACGGCGGCCGACTCCATGGGGTCCTCGCACTCGGCCGCCGCGCGGCCCGCGCGGTGCAGCTGGTTGGCGCGGAAACGCTGCAGCGAACTGTCCTGTTCGGTGCGCTTGATGTCGGTGATGTCCTGGAAGAGCCAGCCGACGCCGAGGGGGACGGGCTCCTCGGCGAGCGGGGACGCCAGCCGCAGGAAGCCGCTGCGCCAGCACCGGCGCGGCTCCTCGGCCTCCTCGGAGCGGAGCGTCACCCACAGCTCGGTGGCGGTCGGGGGCGCGCCCTCCGCCAGTACGTGCTGGAGCGCGGCCTCCAGCTCCTCGACACCCTGCGCGAGGAGGTCCCCCAGCGGGCGCCCGAGGACCTGCGTGCGCCCCAGGCCGAGGGCGCGCGCGGCGTGGGCGTTGACCACGGCGGGGCGCAGGTCGGCGTCGACGAGCACCACGCCCCAGGACGCGTCGTCGAAGAGGGCTTCGCTGAGCGCGATGGAGCGTTCGAGGTCGATCTGGGTGTGGACCTCGCTGAAGGCGCAGTACACGCCGGCGGGCGCGCCGTCGGCGCCGGTGACGGCGGAGGACTGGGTCCGTACGAGGACCCGGCCGCCGTCCTTGGTGAGCAGCGCGAACTCGTGTACCTGGCGGCCCGGGGAGGTCATCGCGGCCATCAGGGCCGCGTGCACCTCGTCGGCGTCCTCGGCGCGCACCGCCCAGCCGGCCAGGCCGTCGCGGCCGACCGCCTCGTCGGCGGTCCAGCCGAGGATGCGCTCGGCCTCGCGGTTCCAGTGGGTGACGGTGCCGTCGGCGTCGAGGGCGCAGAGGGCGGCGTCCATGCCGTCCAGGAGGGCCGCGAGCAGGCCGGAGTCCTCGCTGTCGGGCGGAGGCGGCGGGTCCGTGTCCGCTCCCTGGTCGTGGCTCTGGTCCGGGCGGCCCGGTTCCCCGGGCAGCGCGGCATTGAAGTGGCGGGACGAAGCAGTCACTGGCACCCCCTGCTGGACGCGGCTGCACGTGCTGCACGTCGGATCATTCAACTGGAACGTGACACAGCCCACACCCCATTCCGGAAAATCGGTGCCCGCCGGAAATTCGGTTGTGGGGAGCCGGAGCGGTTCCTAGTGTGTGGTGCACACGAGAAGGGAGGTGGTTCCGGAGTGATTTCCTACCGGACGCGTGAGGTGGCTGCGGGCTAGCGGCCCGTCGCTTCACTCAGTGCAGCGCCGGACCAGCGCACGAGAGCTGTGCGCAGCCGGCCAATCCCCAGCAGTCACCCGACCCGCGGTGCCGCCGGTTCGTCCGACCGGCCCCCGACGCCTCACGGCGCCGGGGAGATGGCCCGCGGGTCGTCTGCGTTCCCGGCTCGCGCGGGGCCCCGTCAGGGCGCCAGCCGCTCCACCGTCCAGCCCGTCTCCGTACTCACGTACCGCAGGCGGTCGTGCAGGCGGTTCTCGCGCCCCTGCCAGAACTCCACGGACTCGACGGCGACCCGGTAGCCGCCCCAGTGCGGCGGCGCCGGCACCTGCTCGCCCTCGGGGTAGCGGGCCGTGAGGTCGGCGTAGGCCCGCTCCAGCTCCTCGCGGGAGCCGACCACCGAGGACTGCTCGCTGGCCCAGGCGCCCAGCTGCGAGCCGTGCGGGCGGGTGCGGAAGTACGCGGCGGTCTCGTCGCGGCCGATGCGTTCGGCGGTGCCGCCGACGATCACCTGGCGGGCGAGCGGGTGCCAGGGGAAGAGCAGGGAGACCGCCGGGTTCCCGGCGAGGTCGCGGCCCTTCCTGCTGGTGTAGTTGGTGAAGAAGACGAAGCCGCGGTCGTCGAACGCCTTGAGCAGGACGGTGCGGGAGCTGGGCCGCCCGGCCGCGTCCGCCGTGGAGACGACCATGGCGTTGGGTTCGTGTATGCCGCTCGCGGCCGCTTCTTTGAACCAGCGCGCGAACTGTTCGTACGGAGTGCCGGCGAGGTCTTCCTCGGCGAGGCCGTGCGCGCGGTACTGGGCGCGCATCGAGGCGGGGTCGGGGTGGGCTGCGGATGCGGCGTCGGCAGAGTGCACGGGCATATCTTGCAGCATCGGCCGGGTCGCGCGGGCGGTCGGCGGGCTGCTCATGAGCCACTTGTGGCCTGGCAGTCTGCCCGTCTTCGGTGGCGGGTAACCCTCCCGTCAGGAAATCGCACAGTGTGCCGGATGTCACGCTTCCCCGCACGTGCGGAACCCACCAAAATCATCTGCTGGGACGCTGTGGACTCCGGACATCCGGAGATATGGTGTCCGCCCCGAAACGCCGGAACGAATCGGTGACGTGCCGTCACCGCCCGCGGTCCGACACGGAATGCGGGGACCGCCGGGCGAGCGCGAGCAGTCCAGGCAAGGAGCACCGACGACCGCATCACACGTGACCGCACGGCCCCGACCGAACGGCAGCGTGGCCACGAGCCGCCGCGCCGTCCCTAGCTTGAGGAGCAGCCTGATGTCCGACTTCGTACCCGGGCTCGAAGGAGTCGTCGCGTTCGAGACGGAGATCGCCGAACCGGATAAGGAAGGCGGCTCGCTGCGCTACCGCGGCGTCGACATCGAAGACCTGGTCGGCCAGGTGTCGTTCGGGAACGTGTGGGGCCTGCTGGTCGACGGGGCGTTCAACCCCGGCCTGCCGCCGGCCGAGCCGTTCCCGATCCCGGTGCACTCCGGCGACATCCGCGTCGACGTGCAGTCCGCGCTGGCGATGCTCGCCCCGGTATGGGGCCTGAAACCGCTGCTGGACATCGACGAGGCCGAGGCGCGCGACAATCTCGCGCGCGCCGCCGTCATGGCCCTGTCCTACGTCGCCCAGTCGGCGCGCGGCCAGGGCCTGCCGATGGTCCCGCAGAAGGAGATCGACAAGGCGGACACGATCGTCGAGCGGTTCATGAAGCGCTGGCGCGGCGAGCCCGACCCCAAGCACGTGAAGGCCGTCGACGCGTACTGGACGTCGGCCGCCGAGCACGGCATGAACGCCTCGACTTTCACCGCCCGCGTCATCGCCTCCACGGGTGCCGACGTGGCCGCCGCGCTCTCGGGCGCCGTGGGCGCGATGTCAGGCCCGCTGCACGGCGGCGCGCCGTCCCGCGTGCTGGGCATGATCGAGGAGATCGAGCGCACCGGTGACGCGACCGCATACGTGAAGCAGGCGCTGGACCGCGGCGAGCGGCTGATGGGCTTCGGGCACCGGGTCTACCGCGCGGAGGACCCGCGCGCCCGCGTGCTGCGCCGGACGGCCAAGGAGCTGGGCGCGCCGCGCTACGAGGTCGCCGAGGCGCTGGAGAAGGCGGCGCTGGAGGAGCTGCACAACCGCCGGCCCGACCGGATCCTCGCGACCAACGTGGAGTTCTGGGCGGCGATCACGCTGGACTTCGCCGAGGTCCCGGCGCACATGTTCACGTCGATGTTCACCTGTGCCCGTACGGCCGGGTGGAGCGCGCACATCCTGGAGCAGAAGCGGACCGGCCGGCTGGTGCGCCCCTCCGCCAAGTACGTGGGCCCGGCGGCCCGCAGCCCGCGCGACATCACCGGTTACGAGGACATCTCGGCCCGCTGACGGCCGGCGCCCTCAGTGGCCCAGTGCCCCGTCCAGGAGGCGGGACCACTGGGCCACTACGCGTGCGCGGCGGGGGGTGTCGTCGCTGAGGAGGGTGGCCAGCCCCAGGCCGCGCGCCATGTCGAGGAGGCCCTGGATGGTCTCCCGTACGCCCGGGACCGATTCGTCCGCGGCCAGGAGTTCGACCGCGATGCGGTGGGACTCGCGGCCCACCCGCGCCTCCAGTTCGGTGACGCGCTCGTGGAGCTGGTCCTCGTGGGAGGCAGCCACCCAGAGGTGCAGGGCGGCGCGGAAGAGGGGGCCCGTGTAGAGATCGACGATGGCCGCGACGACGGAGGTGCGGTCGGCCCTGTGGTCCGGGAAGAGGGTGCGGAGGGCCTGGGAGCGTTCCTCGGCCACGTATTCGACCGCCGCCGTGAAGAGGTCCTCGCGGGTGGGGAAGTGGTGCTGCGCCGCGCCCCGGGAGACGCCGGCGCGTTCGGCCACGACGGAGACCGTGGAGCCCGCCCAGCCGTGTTCGGCCAGGCAGGAGACGGCGGCCTCGAGGAGCTTGCGGCGGGTGGCGCGGCTGCGCTCCTGCTGGGGTTCTCGGCGTGCTGAGGTCATCGTGACCATGATGGCTCCCGGCGTTCGAGGAAGGCCGTCATGCCCTCCCGTGCTTCGTCCGAGGAGAATAGGCGGGCCGATCGGCGGGCCAGGGCGGCGGTGTCGCGGTCGAAGGCGCGGAGCGTTTCGGCCGTGGTGAGTTCCTTGGATTCGGCCAGTCCCTGGGGGGACGCCTTGCGGAGCCCGGCGAGGAGGGGAACGAGCGCCTCGTCCACGTCCTCCGCGGCCAGGGTGATCAGGCCCGTACGGGCCGCCTCCGCGGCGTGGAAACGTTCGCCGGTGAGGTAGTAGCGGGCGGCGGCCCGGGAGTCCATGCGGGGCAGTACCGGCATGGAGATCACCGCGGGGGCGAGGCCCAGCCGCGCCTCGGTGAAGGCGAAGGTCGCGGCGGGCCCTGCCACGGAGATGTCGCAGGCGGCGAGCAGGCCGAGGCCGCCGGCCCGGACGTGCCCGGTGACCCGGGCGACGACGGGCACCGGCAGCTCGACGATCGCGCGGAGCAGCCGGGCCAGCTCCAGCGGGCCGTCCTCTGCCGAGCCCGACGCCGCCTCGGAGAGGTCGGCCCCGGCACAGAAGGTGGTGCCGGTGTGGGTGAGGACCACGGCGCGGGTGCCGGGGTCCTCGGCGGCGCCGGCGAGTGCCTGGTGGAGCTCGGCGACCAGGGCGGTGGAGAGGGCGTTGCGGTTGCCTGGCGAGTCGAGGGTGAGGCTGGTGATGCCGCGCTCGTGAGAGCGGTGAACGAGCGTCATGCGGTCCTCCTTTCCCCGGCGCGGAGTTCGCGCCGCAGGATCTTGCCGGTGGCGGCGCGCGGCACGGCGTCCGTGAACTCCACCCGCCGGATCTTCTTGTAGGGGGCCACCCGCGCCGCGACGTAGGCGATGATCTCCCGTTCGGTGAGCAGGGCCCCCGGCTGCCGTACGACGTACGCCTTGGGGATCTCGTTGCCGTCGGCGTCGGTCACGCCGATGACGGCCGCGTCGGCGATGTCCTCGTGCTGGAGGAGCAGCGCCTCCAGGTCGGCGGGGGCGACCTGGTAACCCTTGTACTTGATCAGCTCCTTGACCCGGTCGACGACGTGCAGCCAGCCGTCCGCGTCGCAGTAACCGATGTCGCCGGTGTGCAGCCAGCCGGCCGCGTCGATCATCGCGTCGGTGGCCTCGGGGCGGCCCAGGTAGCCCTTCATGACCTGCGGGCCGCGGATGAGGATCTCGCCGGTGGCGCCCGGGCCGAGGTCGGCGTCCTCCTCCAGCGCGCGGATGCGCATCTCGGTACCGGGCAGCAGCTTGCCGACCGTGCCGGGCGGCACGTCGCGGGCGTCCCGCGGCACGACGTGGGTGCCGGGCGAGAGTTCGGTCATGCCGTACGCCTGGAGGAGCGGCGGCAGTTTCAGACGGGCGGCGCACGCGGCCGCCAGGTCGGCGTCCAGCGGCGCCGCCGCGCTGAGCACGTACTCCAGCGAGGAGAGGTCTCGGTCCGCGACGGCCGGGTGCTTGGCGAGCGCCAGGACGATGGGCGGGGCGACATAGACCGCGTTGACGCGGTGGGTCTCGATGGCGGTCAGGAAGGTGCCGAGGTCGAAGCGGGGCAGGACGACGACGGTGGCGCCCTGCCGCAGCGGCGCGTTCATCAGCGCGGTCATGCCGTAGATGTGGAAAAAGGGCAGGACAGCGAGGATGCGGTCGCCGGGGCCGCCGCTGAGGACGCCGTCGAGCTGGACGAGGTTGGTGGCGATGTTGCGGTGGGTGAGCATTACGCCCTTGGGCGCGCCGGTGGTGCCGGAGGAGTACGGCAGGCAGGCCACGTCCTCGGCCGGGTCGATGGTGACCTGCGGCTCGGGCGCCTGCGTGGCCAGCAGGTCGGCGAGGGACCGGTGTCCTTCGGCCCCGTCGCAGACGAAGATCTCCGTCACGCCGCCGCACTTCTCGGCCGCGGTACGGGCGGTGGCCAGCAGCACGGAGACCGTCACCAGCCAGCGGGCGCCGGAGTCGCGCAGCTGCTTCGCCACCTCCTCCGCGGTGGCGAGCGGATGGACGGGCGTGACGACGGCGCCGCAGCGGGAGGCGGCGTAGCAGACGACCGGGTACGCGAGGGAGTTCGGGCTGTGCAGGGCCAGCACGTCGCCCTTGCGCACGCCCGCGTCGGCGAGGGCCGCGGCGAGCCGGCGGGTGCGGGCGTCGAGCTCGGCGTAGCTGAGGGTGGCGCCGCTCAGGCCGTCGACCAGGGCCGGCCGGTCGGCGTGCGCGACGGCCGAGTGGCCCAGTACGGCTTCGTGGATGGGCAGGTCGAGCGGTGCGACGTCGGGGTACTCGCTGCGGAACACCATGGACTCACGGCCCTTCGCTCGATGGTCGGTCGGCTGCCGGCTGCGGCGTGGGGGGCGGACGATGTCCCGCAGCATGACGGCATCAGTACGACTTGGGGAGCCCCAGGGACTGGTGGGACACGAAGTTGAGGATCATCTCGCGGCTGACCGGGGCGATTCTGGCCACCCGGGCCGCGGTGATCATCGAGGCGAGTCCGTACTCCGTGGTGAGGCCGTTGCCGCCGAGCGTGTGCACGGCCTGGTCGACGGTCTTCACCGCGGCCTCCCCCGCCGCGTACTTCGCCATGTTGGCGGCCTCGCCCGCGCCCATGTCGTCGCCGATGTCGTAGAGATGGGCGGCCTTGTGCATCATCAGCCGGGCCAGCTCGATGTCGATGTGGCACTGGGCGAGCGGGTGGGCGATGGCCTGGTGGGCACCGACCGGCACCTTCCACACCTGGCGTTCGCGGGCGTACTCCACGGCCCGCTCCAGCGCGTAACGGGCCATGCCGAGGGCGAAGGCGGCGGTCATGACGCGCTCGGGGTTGAGCCCGGCGAAGAGCTGGAGGAGCCCGGCGTCCTCGTCGCCGACCAGCGCGTCGGCCGGCAGCCGTACATCGTCCAGCACCAGCTCGAACTGCTTCTCGGGCGCGGCCAGTTCCATGGGGATCGAACTGCGGGAGAAGCCGGGAGTGTCACGGGGGACGATGAAGAGGCAGGGCTTGAGCTTGCCGGTCCTCACGCCTCTATCAGACACAGCCTCCGTACGGCCGACGATCAGCGTGGCCTCGGCGATGTCGACGCCGGAGACGAAGACCTTGCGGCCGTTGAGTATCCAGCCGCCGGTCTCCGCGTCGCGGCGCGCGGTGGTGGTGATGCGGTGCGAGTTGGACCCGGCGTCGGGCTCGGTGATGCCGAACGCCATCTTGCGCGAGCCGTCGGCGAGGCCGGGCAGCCACTGCCGCTTCTGCTCGTCGGTACCGAAGCGGGCGATGACGGTGCCGCAGATGGCGGGCGAGACGACGAGCATCAGGAGGGGGCAGCCGGCCGCGCCCAGCTCCTCCAGGACGATGGCGAGTTCGGTGATGCCGCCGCCCCCGCCGCCGTACTCCTCCGGCAGGTTGACGCCGAGGTAACCGAGCTTGGCGGCCTCCGCCCAGAGGTCGTCGGTGTGCTTGCCGTCGGCGACGACGCGGGTGAAGTACTCGCGGCCGTAGCGCTTGCCGAGGGCGGCGACGGCTGCGCGCAGGGCCTGGTGTTCTTCGGTTTCGATCACGGAGATCCTCCAGAAATCAAGCCTGTCCGGCGATTGAGGACAACATCAGTTGGTGACTACGGCGAGCAGGGCGCCGACCTCGACCTGTCGGCCTGCCTCGGCGTGCAGCGCCGACAACGTGCCGGTGACCGGCGCGGTGATCTTGTGTTCCATCTTCATCGCCTCCAGCCAGAGGATCGGCTGGCCGGCCTCGACGGCGGCCCCCTCGGCGAGCCCGTCCGCCACGCGGACGACCGTGCCGGGCATGGGCGCGAGGAGAGATCCCGGCGCCTGCTGGGCCGTGGGGTCGGGGAAGCGGGGCAGGGCGGTGAGGGTGGTGGCGCCGACGTACACCCGGTCGCCGTGCGCGGTGACCTCGTACGTACGCCGTACGCCGTCGGCCTCCAGCACGACCCGGTCGGGGCCCGCGTGCACGACCAGTACACCGTCGGCGGCCAGGCCGTCCCTGGTGTGCCGGTACCGAACCTCGTGTTCGGTACCGTCCGGCTCGGTGCGGTAACGCTTGACCTGCGGCTGCGACGGCACGTTGCGCCAGCCGCCGAAGCGCGAGCGGCCGTGCGCGTCGGCGAGGGCCGCGGCCAGCGGGGCGTACGGGTCGGGGGCCGCGGCCGTGAGGCCTGGCAGGTGCCGGTCGTAGAAGCCGGTGTCCATTCGCCCCGCCACGAACTCCTCGTGGCGCAGCGAGCGCACCAGCAGCTCGCGGTTGGTGACCGGGCCGTGGGCGCGGGCCCGCTCCAGCGCGCCCGCCAGCTTGCGGACGGCGGCGGCGCGGGTGGGCGCCCAGGCGACGGCCTTGGCGAGCATCGGGTCGTAGTGGATGCCGATGGTGTCGCCGTCGGTATACCCGGAGTCCAGGCGTACGCCCGGTACGGAGAGGCCGTGCAGGGTGCCGGTCTGCGGGGCCCAGCCGCGTGCCGGGTCCTCGGCGTAGAGGCGGGCCTCGACGGCGTGGCCGCGCGGCTCCGGGGGCGCGGCGGGCAGCGCCTCGCCCTCGGCGACGCTCAGCTGCAGCGCGACCAGGTCGATGCCGAAGATCTCCTCGGTGACGGGGTGTTCGACCTGGAGGCGGGTGTTCATCTCCAGGAAGTGCGCGGTGCCGTCGACGACGAGGAATTCGACGGTGCCGGCGCCGCGGTACTCGGTCGCGCGGGCGGCCCGTACGGCCATCTCGTACAGCGTCGCCGTCAGTTCGGGCGTGAGGCCGGGGGCCGGGGCCTCCTCGACGACCTTCTGGTGGCGGCGCTGGAGTGAGCAGTCGCGGGTGCCCAGCGGCCAGACCGTGCCGTGCGCGTCGGCGAGGATCTGCACCTCGACGTGGCGGCCGCCCTCGACGTACGGCTCGACGAAGACCTCGCCGTCGCCGAAGGCACTCAGCGCCTCGGCCCGCGCGGCCTCCAACTCCCCTTTCAGCTCGTCCAGTTCGCGTACGACCCGCATGCCGCGGCCGCCGCCGCCCGCCGCCGCCTTCACCAGTACCGGCAGATCGTCCTCGGTGACCTCGGTGAGCGGGGCGATGCCCATGAGCTCCTTGGCCCGGGTCTTGGACGCCATCGCCGCGATGGCGGCGGGCGGCGGCCCGACCCAGGTCAGTCCGGCATCGGTGACGGCCGCCGCGAACTCCGGGTTCTCGGACAGGAAGCCGTAGCCGGGGTGGACCGCGTCGGCTCCGGCGTCCAGGGCGGCCTTCACGATGAGGTCGCCGCGCAGGTACGTGTCGGCGGGTGCGGCGCCGGGAAGGGCGACGGCGGCGTCGGCGCTGCGGGTGTGCAACGCGTCCGCGTCCGGGTCCGAGTGCACGGCGACCGTGGATATGCCCAGGTCACGGCAGGTACGGAAGATGCGGCAGGCGATCTCGCCGCGGTTGGCGACAAGGAGGGTGTGGATCACTGCTTTCCTCACATCCGGAAGACGCCGAAACCACCTCGCGCGCCCTCCACGGGCGCCGAGTGGATCGCGGACAGGCACAGGCCGAGGACGGTGCGGGTGTCGCGCGGATCGATGACGCCGTCGTCGTAGAGCCGCCCGGACAGGAACATCGGCAGCGACTCGGACTCGATCTGCTGCTCGACCATCGCGCGCAGCCCGGCGTCGGCCTCGTCGTCGTACGGCTGCCCCTTGGCGGCGGCGGAGGCGCGCGCCACGATCGACAGCACGCCCGCGAGCTGCTGCGGCCCCATGACGGCCGACTTGGCAGAAGGCCAGGCGAAGAGGAAGCGCGGATCGTAGGCGCGACCGCACATGCCGTAGTGCCCGGCCCCGTACGAGGCTCCCATCAGCACGGACAGATGCGGTACGCGCGAGTTCGACACCGCGTTGATCATCATCGCGCCGTGCTTGATGATGCCGCCCTGCTCGTACTCCTTGCCGACCATGTAGCCGGTGGTGTTGTGCAGGAAGAGCAGCGGGATGTCGCGCTGGTTCGCCAACTGGATGAACTGGGCGGCCTTCTGCGACTCCGCGCTGAAGAGGACACCCTGCGCGTTGGCGAGGATGCCGACCGGGTAGCCGTGCAGCCGCGCCCACCCGGTGGTCAGGCTGGGCCCGTACAGCGGCTTGAACTCGTCGAAGTCCGAGCCGTCCACGAGGCGGGCGATGACCTCGCGCGGGTCGAAGGGGATCTTGAGGTCGCCGGGGACGATGCCCAGCAGCTCGTCCTCGTCGTACTTGGGGGGCTCCGCGAACGCCGGATCGGCGTGTGCCTTGCGCCAGTTGAGGCGGGCGACCACCCGGCGGGCCTGGCGCAGCGCGTCCGGCTCGTCCACCGCGAAGTAGTCCGCGAGGCCCGAGGTCCGGGCGTGCATCTCGGCGCCGCCGAGCGACTCGTCGTCGCTCTCCTCGCCGGTGGCCATCTTCACCAGCGGCGGCCCGCCGAGGAAGACCTTGGCCCGCTCCTTGACCATGATCACGTGGTCGGACATGCCGGGGACGTACGCGCCGCCGGCCGTCGAATTCCCGAAGACGACGGCGACGGTGGGAATCCCGGCAGCGGAGAGCCGGGTGAGGTCCTTGAAGAGCGCCCCGCCCGGGATGAAGATCTCCTTCTGGCTGGGCAGGTCCGCGCCCCCGGACTCCACCAGTGACACGACCGGCAGCCGGTTGGCGTACGCGATCTCGTTCGCGCGCAGCGCCTTCTTCAGCGTCCAGGGGTTGGAGGCGCCGCCGCGTACGGTCGGGTCGTTGGCGGTGATCAGGCACTCCACGCCTTCGATCACGCCGATCCCGGTGACCAGCGAGGCGCCCACCTGGTAGTCGCTGCCCCACGCGGCGAGCGGCGACAGCTCCAGGAAGGGGGTGTCGGGGTCGAGCAGCAGCTCGACGCGTTCGCGGGCGAGCAGCTTGCCGCGCTTGCGGTGCCGGTCGACGTACTTCTCGCCGCCCCCGGCGACCGCCCTGTCCTGCTCGGCGGTCAGCTCGTCCAGCTTGGCGAGCAGCGCCGCGCGGTTCTCCGCGTACTCGGGGCTCGCGGTGTCCAGCCCTGTGCCGAGCACGGTCACAGCAGTACCTCCGGTATGTCCAGGTGGCGGGCGCGCAGCCACTCGCCCACGGCCTTGGCCTGCGGGTCGAAGCGGGCCTGCGAGGCCACGCCCGCGCCCAGCAGTCCGTCGATCACGAAGTTCAGCGCCCGCAGGTTCGGCAGCACGTGCCGCTCGACGGGCAGCCCGGCGGCCTCCGGGAGGAGCGCGCGGAGCCGGTCGGTGGTCAGCTCGTGTGCCAGCCACCGCCACGCCTCCTCCGTGCGCGCCCACACCCCGACGTTGGCCGCGCCGCCCTTGTCGCCGCTGCGGGCCCCGGCGACGAGGCCGAGCGGGGCGCGGCGGGTGGGGCCGTCGTGGTGCAGCGGCTCGGGGAGCGGCGGATCGGGTGCCCGCTCCAATTCCCTTGTCAGCGACGGCGGTTCGATGGTTACGCGGCGGCCGTCCGACAGTACGGCCGCGTGTGCCACCTCGTCCGCCGGTACGTACGCGGCCTCGAAGACGCCGTACGGTGCGCCCTTGCCGGGCGGGGCCGTGACGTGGAAGCCCGGGTAGCTGCCGAGGGCCAGCTCGACCGCGGCGCCGCTGATGACCCGGCCGACCGTGTCCTGGTCCGGGTCCCGGACGACCAGCCGCAGCAGCGCGCTGGCCTCCTCCTCGGCCGCCGCGTCCTCGTGGTCGGTGCGGGCGAGGCGCCAGTCCACCTCGGCGGGCCGGCGCCCGGCCGCCGCGAAGGCCGCCTCCATCTGCTCGCGTACGAGCTGGGCCTTGAGGTCCACGTCCAGCCCGGTGAGCACGAACGTGACCTCGTTGCGCCAGCCGCCGAGCCGGGTCAGACCGGTCTTGAGGGTGGACGGCGGCGCCTCGCCGCGCACGCCGTCCAGGCGCACCCGGTCGGGGCCGTCCTCCGTGAGCCGGGCGGTGTCCAGCCGGGCGGTCACGTCGGGCCCGGCGTACCGCGCGCCCGTCGTCTCGTACAGCAGCTGGGCGGTGACCGTGCCGAGGGTGACGGCGCCGCCGGTGCCCGGGTGCTTGGTGATCACCGAGGAGCCGTCTTCGGCGATCTCGGCGAGCGGGAAGCCGGGGCGGTGCACGTCGAGGGCGCCGAAGAAGGAGTAGTTGCCGCCGGTGGCCTGGGTGCCGCACTCCAGGACGTGCCCGGCGAGCACCGCGCCCGCCAGCCGGTCGAAGTCGTCGGGCCGCCACCCGAAGTGCGCGGCCGCCGCCCCGCTGACCAGCGCGGCGTCGGTGACCCTGCCGGTGACGACCACCTCGGCGCCGGAACGCAGGCACTCCGCGATGCCGCCACCGCCGAGGTAGGCGTTGGCGGTCAGCGTGCCCGCGGGCCAGCCCGGGCGGGCGAGCAAGTCGTCGCCCTCGACGTGGGCGACGCGGACGGGTACGCCGACCTTGTCCGCCAACTCCCGTACCGCGTCGGCGAGTCCGGCCGGGTTCAGGCCGCCCGCGTTGGTGACGATCCGTACGCCGCGCTCGGCGGCCAGCCCGAGGCCGGTCTCCAGCTGCCGCAGGAAGGTCTTCGCGTAGCCGCGCCCCGGGTCCTTCAGGCGGTCTCGGCCCAGGATGAGCATGGTGAGTTCGGCGAGGTAGTCGCCGGTGAGGATGTCGAGGGGGCCGCCGGTGAGCATCTCCTCCAGCGCGTCGAAGCGGTCGCCGTAGAAGCCGGAGGCGTTGCCTATGCGCAGGGGTGCGGTGGGTGCCGGGTGGGTCACGCCTGGGGCTCCTTCGGGGCGGCGGTCCGGGGCTCGCGGCCCGGCCCCGGGGGTCCGGCGAACGCCTGGGCGATGCCCAGCCACCGTCCGGCCTCCGCGCCCTCGGCCCGTACGTCCACGTCGTCGCGGTGCGCCCGCTGCGTGACCAGCAGGCAGAAGCCGAGCGCGTCACCGGTCACCCGCTGCGCCGCGTCCTCGGGGCCGTACGTCCACACCCCGCCCTCCGGGCCCGGCGCCCGCAGCTCGACGCGGAACTCCTCCTCCGGGGGCGTGAGTCCGTGCGCCAGGTAGGCGAAATTCCGTGCCCGTACGCCGATGTGGGCGACGTGCCGCAGCCGGGCGGTCGGCTCCCGTACGGCGCCCAGCGCGTCGGCGACGTCCTGGCCGTGCGCCCAGGTCTCCATCAGCCGCGCGGTCGCCATCGAGGTGATGCTCATCGGCGGGCCGAACCAGGGCAGCCGGCCGCCGGTGTACGCGGCGAGCGCGTCGTGCAGCGCGTCGCGGCCCGCCCGCCAGTGGGCCAGCAGTTCGGCGGGTGGCCGGCGGGCCCCTTCCTCTGCGCCCTCGTCGACGAAGGTGTCCGGAGAGGCGAGCGCCGCCTCGGCGGCGCGCCGGAAGCCGTCCGGGTCGGTGGCCGCAAGCAGCGCCTGCTGATCGGTCCAGGCCAGATGGGCTATCTGGTGGGCGATCGTCCAGCCGGCGGCCGGGGTCGGCGTCGCCCAGCGGTCCGCGGCGAGCGGCCCCACGAGGGCGTCCAGCGCCTGGCCCTCCGCGCGCAGGTCGGCGAGCACCGGGCTCGGGTCGGACACGCTGCACTCCCCTCGTCCACCCCTGTACGCGTGCGTGCAGGGGGAGTTGGTGTGTGGGTGGTGATGCGTGTCAGAGCGTGGCAGCGCGCCGGGAATCAATCAAGCATGCGTGCATGATTTTTTTGAGCAGCGAGCACACCGGCCGCCCCGGCGGGGCCCGCGGTGGCTCAGCCGCCGTGTGCGTACAGCGAGAAGCGGCGGCGGTTGACCTTGCCCGAGGTGAAGCCCGCGACCAGCCGTTCGCCGCCGCGGTGCAGCACGGCCAGGCCCTCCGGCTCGCGCGGGCTCAGCTTCAGCCCCGCCTTCGTACGTACCTCCTGCACGATCGCGCCGCTGCGCAGGTCGATGCAGGTCAGGCGGGCGTTGCCGGGTCCGGACGGCGGATTGCCGGGGCCGAACGGGCTGCCGGTGAGCTGGTACGCGTAGTTCCCCGACAGCGCCAGCCCCTGGTGGAAGACGCCCTTGCGCAGGAGCGGCTGCGGGACGTCGGCGAGCGGCTTCGCGGTGCCCGCGCCGAAGTCGTCCAGGTCGTAGAGCGCGTAACGGTAGACGCCGCTCGCGCGGCGGTAGCGGAGCAGCAGGCGGCGGGTGGTCATGTCGACCGCCGGCTGGTTCTTCGTGGTGCCCGGCTTCGGCCGGTACGTGAGCAGCGCGCGGTCGCCGGCCCGCAGCACCCTGTTCGGGGTGTAGGGGAAGCGGGCGATGCCGCGGCCGTAGCCGGAGGCGGGGTTGACGTCCCACTCCGTCCAGAGCAGCGGCCCCTTGCCGGGCCGGTGCTGCACGCCGAGGGAGCCGCCGTGCCCGAAGCCGGTGAGGAACATCCGGTCCTTCAGCTTCCCGGACATGGTGAGGCGGTTCAGGCACAGGTCGCCGCGGGTGACCCGCTGCGCGTGGCTGTACGTCCGCGCCTCGCCCTTGAGGCGGACGCCGCCCTGGATGACCTGGAGGGCGTAGATGTACCCGGCCGCCTCGTCGAACGCGAAGGACTGCAGGACGGAGAAGTGCGTGAGCCGCTTCTTCACCAGCAGCGCCTCGGCCGGCCCGGTCAGGTCGATCCAGTCGCCCGGGGCCCGCGCGGGGAAGGCGGGGACGGGCTTCACGGTGGGCACGTCGGCCACCGGCTTCTTGGTGGGCACGTCGGCCGCCGGATTGTTGACGGGCACGTCGGCCACCGGCTTCTTGGTGACCAGGTCGGCCGCCGGATTCTCACCGGGCAGTGGCGCGCCGTGCGGGACGTCCGGGCCCGGGTCCGCCGCGGCCCGGCCGGTGAGCAGCACCGGGCCGCCGAGGACCGCGGCGCCTCCGAACCTGAGCAGTTCCCTGCGCCCGATCCCCGTCATACCGCGTCGCCCCTCCGTCGTCGTCCGTGCTCGTACTCGTACGCGTCGTGGAGCATGGCTGTCCCGGACCGTTTCTGTCCGGACATGTCCATATCCGCGGCTCGTGAGAACGTTCATGACCGGCGAGGGCCGGGTGCCACACGTGCCCGGGAGCGGCTTCATCCATCCGCCCCCGGTTCCTCACACCAACGGCCCCAAGGACCGGGGTCCGGGGCGGGCGGGAGTCAGTGGCCGGAGCCCGCCGAGCGGACCGCGCCGACGCTCGCGAGGACGACCATGGCGATGGCGGCGATCTCCGCCCAGCCGAGCGCCTGGTGCAGGACCAGGAAGCCCGCCGTCGCCGCCGCGGCCGGCTCCAGGCTCATCATCACGGCGAACCCGGACGCCGGGAGCCTGCGCAGGGCCAGCAGCTCCAGGGTGTACGGCAGCACCGAGGACATCAGCGCGACGGCCGCGCCGAGGCCGATCGTCACGGGGTCGATCAGCGCCGAACCGGCGGACGCGACGCCCAGCGGCAGGCTGAGGACGGCCGCGACGGTCATCGCCAGCGCCAGCCCGTCCGCCTGCGGGAAGCGCTGTCCCGCGCGTGCGGAGAGCAGGATGTACGCGGCCCACAGCGCACCGGCGGCCAGGGCGAAGCCGGCGCCGGCCGCGTTCAGCCCGTCGAAGCCCTCGCGGCCCAGCAGTACGACACCGCCCAGCGCGAGCGCCGCCCACACCAGGCTCAGCGCGCGCCGCGAGGTCACGATCGACAGCACCAGCGGGCCGAGGAACTCCAGGGTGACCGCCGCGCCCAGCGGGATGCGGTCGATCGCCTGGTAGAAGAGCGAGTTCATGCCGGCCAGCGCGATGCCGAAGCCGACGACGGTGGCCCAGTCGCCGCGCGAGTAGCCGCGCAGCTTCGGGCGGCAGGCCACGAGCAGCACCAGCGCCGCGACGACCAGCCGCAGCGTGACCACGCCGAGCGCACCGGCCCGCGGGAAGAGCAGTACCGCAACCGACGAGCCGAACTGCAGCGAGATGATGCCGCCGATGACCAGCCCGACGGAGGTCATGCGCGCGCGGGAGCCGCCGGCCCGGCCCGCCCGCTCGGCCCGCCGCACCTCCTCCGACGCCGGTACCGCGACCGGCACCGCGCCCGCGTCGGACGGCGCGAGCTGCGGGGACTCGGCGGCGGCCGGGGCGCCGGAGGACGAGCTGGAGCGAGAGCCGGCCTGCTGCGGGCCGGACTGGGGAGACGAGTGGTTCACGCATCCCAAGCTAAGGCCCATGCCGCGATGGATGAAATGCGCTATGGCTGGTTTCGGTACTGACAGGCCTTTCCGGTCGCGGCCGTCACAGGTGCTCGGCCAGCACCTCCGCCAGGTGGCGCCCGGGCCGCGCGCCCAGCTGCGCCAGCTGCGTACGGCAGGAGAAGCCGTCGGCGATGATCTCCGCGTCCGGGGCCGCGTCCCGAACGGCCGGCAGCAGCTGCTCCTCCGCGCACGCCACCGACACGTCGTAATGGCCGCGCTCGAAGCCGAAATTGCCCGCGAGGCCGCAGCAGCCGCCGCTCAGCTCGCCGGTCAGCCCCGCGCGCTCGCGCAGCCGCCGCTCGGCCGCGTCACCGAGCACGGCGTGCTGGTGGCAGTGCGTCTGCCCGGCCACCGGGCGGTCGACGCGCGGCGGCCGCCAGTCCGGCGCGTACTCCTCCAGGTACTGCGCGAAGGTGCGGACCGAGCGGGCCAGCTCGGCGGCGCGCGGATCGTCCGGCAGCAGTTCGGGCAGGTCGGTGCGGAGGGTGGCGGCGCAGCTCGGCTCCAGGACGACGACCGGTGAGCCCAGCGTCGGCTCGACGCGGTCCAGGGTGCGCCGCATGACCTTGCGTGCCTGGTCGAGCTGGCCGGTGGAGACATAGGTCAGGCCGCAGCAGACGGCCTTGCCAGGTCGGCCGCCCGGGAGCAGAACCTCCTTGCCGGCCGCCTCCAAAACCTTGACGGCGGCCTGCCCGGCGGACGGGGCGAGGTGGTTGGTGAAGGTGTCCGGCCAGAGGAAGGCGACCCGGTCGCTGGAGAAGAGGTGCGTACCGTCGCCGAGGCGCGCCCGGGAGCGGCGGGCCAGCCAGCGCGTGAACGGCTCCGGCGCGATCTCGGGGATCGTGCGCTCCGGCGCGATGCCGCCGGCCCGCTTGGCCAGCGACGCGAGCGGTCCCACCCGGGCCGCGGCATTGATCACCGGCGCCAGCCGGGAGATCGCGGCGGCCCGCAGCCACAGCGGCAGCCGCCCCATGGCGTAGTGCGCGGCGGGCCGCAGCCGCCCTTCGTAGTGGTGGTGCAGGAACTCGGCCTTGTACGTCGCCATGTCCACGCCCACCGGGCAGTCGCTGCGACACCCCTTGCAGGACAGGCACAGGTCGAGCGCGTCGCGTACTTCGGTGGAGCGCCAGCCGTCCGTGACCACCTCGCCCGCCAGCATCTCGTGCAGCAACCGGGCGCGGCCGCGCGTGGAGTGCTGCTCCTCGCCGGTCGCGCGGAAGGAGGGGCACATCACGCCCGCGCCGGAGACGGAGGTGTTACGGCACTTGGCGACGCCGACGCAGCGCCGCACGGCAGCGGAGAAGTCACCCTTGTCGTGCGGATACCCGAACTCCACATCGACCGGCTTCCTCGGCAGCACGGCGAAGCGCAGATTCTCGTCCATGCGGTGCGGGCGGACGAGCATGCCGGGGTTGAGCCCGCCCGCCGGGTCCCACACATCCTTGAAACGCCCGAAGAGGCCGACGAGTTCCGGCCCGTACATCTTCGGCAGCAGTTCGGCGCGCGCCTGCCCGTCGCCGTGCTCGCCGGACAGCGACCCGCCGTGCGCGACGACCAGGTCCCCCAGGTCGTACGAGAAGTCCCGGAAGCGGCGGATACCCGCCTCGCTCAGCAGGTCGAAGTCGATGCGTACGTGAATGCAGCCGTCCCCGAAGTGGCCGTACGGGGTGCCGCGCAGGCCGTGCTGCCCGAGCAGCCCCCGGAAGTCGCGCAGATAGCCGCCGAGCCGCGCCGGGGGCACCGCGCAGTCCTCCCACCCCGGCCACGCCTCGCTCCCGTCCGGCATCCGGGTCGCCGTCCCCGACGCGTCCTCGCGGACCCGCCACAGGGCGCGCTGCCCCGCCGGGTCGGACACGAGCAGATGGTCCGTGGCGCCCGCGGCCGCCGCCCGGCACAGCTCCTCGGCACGCGCCCGCGCCTCCTCCGGGGAGCCGCCGCCCAGCTCCACGAAGAGCCACGCGCCGCCCTTCGGCAGCCCGCTCGCGTCGGGCACCAGGTCGGAGGCCATGCCCTCCACGGTCAGCGGCCCGTACGGCAGCAGGGTGTGCGCGGCCTCTGCGGCGGCGCTCTCGTCCGGGTACCCCAGTACGGCGAGGACCCGGGCTGCCGGCGCCTCGACCAGCTTCACCGTCGCCTCGGTCAGCACGCCGAGGGTGCCCTCGCTCCCGGTGAGCGTCCGGGCGAGATCGACGCCGTTCTCCGGCAGCAGCGCGTCCAGCGCGTACCCGGAGATCCGGCGCGGCAGCTCGGGAAAGCCGGTGCGCAGCAGCGCGAGGTCCCCGTCGACCAGGGCGCGCACGCCGTCCGCGAGGGCGCCCGGCACGCCGTCGAGCCCCTGACCGGCGCGGACCCGCTCGCCCCCGTACGTCAGCACGTCCAGCGCGTGCACGTTGTCCGCCGTCGTCCCCCAGGCCACCGAGTGCGAGCCGCAGGAGTTGTTGCCGATCATGCCGCCGATCGTGCAGCGGCTGTGCGTGGAGGGGTCGGGGCCGAAGGTCAGGCCGTGCGCGGCGGCCGCGGTGCGCAGCTCGTCGCAGATCACGCCGGGCTGGACCACGGCCGTCCGCGCCTCCGGGTCCAGCGACACGATCCGCCGCATGTGGCGGGTGAAGTCCAGCACCACGCCCGTGCCGGTGGCCTGCCCCGCGATGGACGTGCCGCCGCCGCGCGGCACCACCGGCACGCCGTGCTCCCGGCAGACCCGCAGCGCGGCCGCGACGTCCGCGTCGTCCCGGGGCGCGACGACCGCCCGCGGCACCCGCCGGTAGTTCGACGCGTCCATGGTCACCAGCGCCCGGTCGGCGGCGGTGACCGACACCTCGCCCCGCACGGCCGCCCTCAGGGCCCGCGCCAGCTCCGCCTCCGCCGTCCCGTCCGCCGTCCCCGCCTCTGCATCCTTCTGCGCACGCTCAGCCATGCCCCCAGCCTGCCCCGCCGAGCGCCGGTAGATGACCTCCGAAGCGCGTCCATCCCGAACACAGAACCGCGTCCATCCCGGACACATGCGTCTCAACGACTGGACTCCGGTCAGATCCGGGCGGCCCGACGGATTAGGCTTCGTCCGTGGCTGAGATCCAGATTCCCGCTGACATCAAGCCCGCCGACGGACGTTTCGGCGCTGGCCCCTCCAAGGTGCGTACGGAGGCGCTCGACGCCCTGGCCGCCACCGGCACGTCCCTGCTCGGCACCTCCCACCGCCAGGCCCCGGTGAAGAACCTGGTCGGCAAGGTGCGCGAGGGCGTTCGCGACCTCTTCCAGCTCCCCGAGGGCTACGAGGTCATCCTGGGCAACGGCGGCTCGACCGCCTTCTGGGACATCGCGACGCACGGCCTGATCGAGCGCAAGTCCCAGCACCTCTCCTTCGGCGAGTTCTCCTCGAAGTTCGCCAAGGCCGCGAAGCTGGCGCCGTGGCTCGACGAGCCCACCGTCATCTCCGCCGACCCCGGCACGCACCCGGAGCCGCAGGCCGAGGCAGGCGTGGACGTCTACGCCTTCACGCACAACGAGACCTCCACCGGTGTCGCGGCCCCGATCAAGCGGGTCGCGGGCGCCGACGAGGGCTCCCTCGTCCTGGTCGACGCCACCTCCGGCGCCGGCGGCCTCCCGGTCGACATCTCCGAGACGGACGTCTACTACTTCGCCCCGCAGAAGTCCTTCGCCTCCGACGGCGGCCTGTGGATCGGCGTCTTCTCCCCCGCGGCCCTGGAGCGCGCCCGCGCGGTCCACGCCTCCGGCCGCCACGTCCCCGAGTTCTTCTCGCTCCCCACGGCGATCGACAACAGCCTGAAGAACCAGACGTACAACACCCCGGCCCTCTCCACCCTCTTCCTGCTCGGCGAGCAGCTGGACTGGATCAACGGCCAGGGCGGCCTGGACTGGGCGGTCGGACGCACCGCGGCCTCCTCGCGCACGCTGTACGGCTGGGCCGAGGACTCCAAGTACGCCACCCCGTTCGTCACCGACCCGGCGAAGCGCTCGCAGGTCATCGGCACGATCGACTTCAACGAGGACGTGGACGCGGCGGCCGTGGCCAAGGTCCTGCGCGCCAACGGCATCGTCGACACCGACCCGTACCGCAAGCTCGGCCGCAACCAGCTGCGCGTCGCGATGTTCCCGGCGATCGACCCGTCCGACGTCGAGTCCCTCACCGCCTGCATCGACTACGTGATCGACAAGCTGTAAGCGGGTCGGCGACACGACTCAACGGACGGGCCCCGGCGACGCGATCGCCGGGGCCCGTCCGTCGCTGCGCCGGCCCCCGGATCATGGCAGTGGGGCGCGGCGGGCGCTCACCGGCTCAACCGCTGGAAGCGGCGCACCGCCAGCGGCAGGAAGACGACGGTGAGGACCACCGGCCAGAGTCCGGCCATCAGCAGGGCGTGCTGCTCCACCCAGGAATCGCCGCTGCCCACCGGCGTACCGAACAGCTCCCGAGTGGCCGCGGCCGTCGACGAGATCGGGTTCCACGCCGCCACGAAACCCAGCCAGTCCGGCATCAGCCGGGGCGCGACGAAGACGCTGGAGATCATGGTCAGCGGGAAGGCGACCGCGAACAAGCCGCCCGCCGCCTCCGGGTTGGGTACCAGCAGACCGAGCCACACCCCCAGCCAGATCAGCGCGCACCGCAGCCACAGCAGCAGTGCGAAGGCCCCGATGAAGGCAAGGCCGCCGTCGGGCCGCCAGCCCATGGCGAACGCGGTGAGCATCAGGATCGTCAGCTCGGCGCAGGCGACGACGAGGTCGGTGACACCACGCCCGGCGACGACCGCGGACGGTGCCATCGGCATGGAGCGGAACCGGTCGATGACGCCCTTGGTGGAGTCGTGGACCACCGTCGCCGCCGTGTTGATGAACCCGAAGGCCATCGTCATCACGAACATCCCCGGCATCAGGAAGTCCTGGTAGTCCCCACCGCCGGGCACCCTCATGGCGCTGCCGAAGACATATCCGTACAGCAGCACGGACAGGATCGGGAAACCCAGTTGCCAGGCGATGCCGACCGGCTGGCGCTGGTAGTGGGTGAGGCCGCGGCGTACGACGTTCCAGCAGTCGGCGAGGGCCCAACGGATGCGGGAGACCTGGCCGTCGGGCTCGTGCCCGGTCCGCAGCTCGACGGTGCTCATGCGGCCGCCTCCTCGGTCTCGGTGCGGTGACCGGTCAGGCGCAGGAACACATCGTCCAGGCTCGGCCTGCGCAGCCCGATGTCCTCGACCGGTACGCCTTCGTCCTGGAGGGTGCGCGCCACGTCGGTGAGGGCGGCCACGCGGTCGGTGACCGGTGCGTGCACGCGCAGCTCGGTACCGTCCGTCTCCGGTTCGCCGTCCGCGACCCGGGCGACCACCTTCACCGCCCGCGGGATGTCGCCCCGCTCGGCGACCACGACCTCGATGCGGTCGCCGCCGATCCGGTCCTTCAGCCCGTCCGGGGTGTCGTCGGCGATGGCCCGGCCCTGGTCGATGACGGTGATGTGCGAGGCGAGCCGGTCGGCCTCCTCCAAGTACTGGGTGGTGAGCAGCACGGTGGTGCCACCGGCCACCAGCGCCCGCACGGAGTCCCAGACCTCGCCGCGGCTGCGGGGGTCGAGGCCGGTCGTCGGCTCGTCGAGGAACAGCACGGCCGGAGCGAGGATCATGGACGCGGCGAGGTCCAGCCGTCGCCGCATGCCACCGCTGTACTGTCCGACCCCCTTGTCGGCGGCGTCCGTCAGGCCGAACTGTGCCAGCAGCTCCGCCGCGCGCCGCCGGGCCCGGCGGCCGCCCAGGTGGAAGAGGCGGCCGAACATCTCCAGGTTCTGCCGGCCGGTCAGCACCTCGTCCACGGCCGCGTACTGCCCGGTCAGCCCGATGCGCCCGCGCACCGCACGCGGCTGCCGCGCCACATCCAGGCCCGCCACCCGCGCCCGGCCGCCGTCCAGTCGCACGAGCGTGGACAAGATGCGCACGGCGGTGGTCTTGCCCGCGCCATTGGGGCCGAGGAGGCCGTGGACGGTGCCGCGCCGGACGGCGAGGTCGAGGCCGTCGAGCGCGCGCTTGCCGCCGTACTTCTTGGACAGGCCCTCCGCGAGGACGGCCGCTTCCGCTGTTGTCACAGGCTCCCCTCCGTACTCCACGAAACGGGCACGCCGCCCGGCGAACCGAGTGCGGCGCACCCTCTTCCGCGTACACCGTACTCTATTTCGCGTACGGCGTACCCAGTTTTTCTTCGACGGCCTACGATGGCGGCACCATGACCACGACAGAACACAGCGGCAGCGGTGATGTCTCGCGCAGCATGGAGCTGCTCTGGGGAACCGGCGAGCGCCGCAGCCGCGGCCCGAAGCCCGGCCTCACCCTCGACGCGATCGTGACCGCCGCGGTGGCCGTCGCCGACACCGACGGGCTCGCCGCCCTCTCCATGCGCCGGGTCGCCTCCGAACTGGGCGTCGGCGCGATGTCCCTGTACCGCTACATCCCCGGCAAGGCCGAACTGCTCGACCTGATGCTCGACAAGGTCGTGGAATTCGACGCGCCCTCGCACCCCGCCCCGGAAGCGGGCTGGCGCGCCGCCCTGACGGCCGTTGCGCACGGCAGCCGACGGCTCTACCACCAACACCCCTGGCTGCTCCAGGTCGACCAGGCCCGCCCGCTCCTCGGCCCGAACGCCTTGGACGGCCTGGAGTACGCGCTGGAAGGCCTGGCCGGCACCCGGCTGAGCGGCCGCGAGAAGATCCACGTCCTGGTCGCCCTCGACGGCTTCGTCACCGGCGTCACCCGCGTCGAGGTGAATTCCGCCCAGGCCGAGAAGCGCAGCGGCGTCAGCGACGCGGACTTCTGGAAGGCGCAGGAGCCCCTGCTCAACCGAGCGATGAACAGCGGGCGCTACCCCCAGCTGGCAACGCTTCCGGCGGACGCGTTCGACGACGCCGGTGGCGACATCTTCGAGCTGGGACTCGACCGGCTACTGGACGGGTTCACGTCGTTCATCGAAGGCCCGGCCACCCCGGAGTGACCAGGAGGCACGCCGCGCCCGCTGAGGCAGGCACTGCCTCAGCCGCGGCGGCCCGGCGGTCGGTCAGTCGCGGCGGCCGCGCCTGCGGAGGGCGAGGACGGCCGCCACGGCGAGGCCGATGACGACGACGCCGGTGACGACCGGGCTGCCCTTCTCCGAGGAGTCGGAGGAGTCGGAGGAATCACCGGAGCCGTCCGTACCGTTCGAACTTCCCGAGCCGTTCTTGTCACCGCCGCCCGGAGTGCCGGAGTGGTCGTCGCCGGGCGCCTTCTCCGGGAGCTGCTCGCCGCTCAGCCCGACCGGCCGCACCTCGCTGTTCGCCCCCTCCGAGCCGAACATCAGCGACCGCCCGTCCGCCGTGAACGTGACCGACTCGCCCTGCCCCTGTATCGGTACGCCGACCGCGCCGAGCTCCGTCGGACGGCCGTTGTGCCAGCGGTACATCCGCCCCCCGAAGTACCCGCGCAGCATCAGCCGGGTGCCGTCCGGCGAGAAGGCGCCGTCGGTCACCCACAGATCGACGCCCGCGACGCGCCGGAAGACGTTCGGGCCGGACGTGCTCAGCCGGGCCGGGCCCGCGTAGAGCGCGCCGTCCCCGTCCTCCTTCTTGTCGGCGATGTAGACCCGGCCGGTCTTCGGATCGACCATCATCGCCTCGGCGTTCCGCGCCCCGTCCGCGTACTTCACGTCGTACTGGGTCGCCGTCACGGTCTGGTCGCGCAGCTGCTTCGGCTCGGGGAACCGATAAATCCACACGTGGTCCCAGGACCCGTCCAGGTTGTCCCCGATGTCGCCGACGTACAGGTCGCCGTCGGGCCCGATCGAGATCGCCTCCACGTCCCGCGGATCGCCGACCCCCCGCATCGTGACAGTGGCGACCGTCCGCCCGGTCGCGGAGTCCACGGCATAGACATACGGCCCGTCATCACTGTCGTTGTGCGTCCAGTAGATGCCCGGGTGGGCGCGGCTGGCGGCCAGCCCGCTGGACTCGGTGATCCGCTGATCCTTGATCGTGAACGGTTCCGGCTCGGCGGCGGGCGCGGCCACGGCAGTGGCGGCCGACGCGACCAGCAGGACCCCCGCGGCACCGGCCGCACACAGAAGCGAACGCATGCCCCAAGCCTCCCATCCCCGGCGAGTGTCCAGCGTCACCTACCGGCACGCCCGGCGATCGGCGAAGATGGCCGAATGCGGATCATGTTTGTCGGCGACTCGATGACGGTCGGGAGCGCCGGCGATTACACCTGGCGTTACCGCATGTGGCAGCACCTCAACCGCACGTACGGCGGCCCGTACCGCATCGTCGGCCCGCGTGACGCGCTGTACGACATCCCCAAGGCCGAGCCCGTCTCGTACGACTACGGCGACCCCGACTTTCCCGAGCGCGCCCGCCGCCATCTCGCCGGATGGGGCGAGGGCTGGCTGCACATGGCCCCGCTCATCGGCGAGGCCGTCCGCGCGCACAAGGCCGACACGCTCCTCGTCTCGCTCGGCCTCATAGACCTCGGCTTCTACACGGACGCGGACCAGACCGCCGAGAACGCCCGCCGCTTCCTCGCCGAGGCGCGGGCCGCGCGGCCGCGCGTACGGGCCGTACTCCTGCCTGTCATCCCCAACATCCGGGCGGCCGGGGACCCCGACTTCGCCGCGCAGTGCGACCGCTTCAACGAACTACTGGCCAAGGCCGTCGCCGACCTCTCCACCCCGATGTCGCCGCTGCTCCTCGCGTCGCCCCCGGAGGACTACTCCCTGGACCGCGACACGTACGACGGCACGCACCCCTCCCCCTCCGGCGAACACCTGCTGGCCGCGGCCTTCGCCGACGCGATGCACCAGGCGTGGGACGTGGGCGCCCCGTACGAACCGGCGTCCTGAGCC
Source organism: Streptomyces sp. NPDC000151 (assembly GCF_040301705.1). Taxonomy (NCBI): domain Bacteria; kingdom Bacillati; phylum Actinomycetota; class Actinomycetes; order Kitasatosporales; family Streptomycetaceae; genus Streptomyces; species Streptomyces sp. NPDC000151. The sequence goes on from NZ_JBEPFC010000057.1 coordinate 25,432, forward strand.
GCCTACCCCCGGAGCAGTTCGTTGCCCCGCCGGGCGACCTCCTCCGGCGAAAGGTCCTCGACCTGCGTCAGGAAGACCCAGACGTGCCCGAAGGGGTCCTTCAGCATGACGGTCCGGTCGCCGTAGAACATGTCGGTGGGCGGCTGGAGCGACTCCGCGCCGGCCGCCACGGCCCGGCGGTACAGCGCGTCGACGTCCTCGACGTACACGTGCAGCCCCACCGTCGTACCGCCCGCCTTCCGCGGGTCGAGAAATGCGCCGCCGTCCCCGTCGCCGACCATGAGGACCGAATCGTCGATCCGGATCTCGGCGTGCAGGATCCGTCCGTCGGGCCGGGCGATGCGCATGACCTCCTCGGCTCCGAACGCGGTCGCGTAGAAGGCCATTGCCTCGGCGGCGCCGTCGATCATGATGTGCGGGACGGCGGCGTAGCGGTAACGGCCGGGAATGCGGATGCTGGTCATGACGGCGACGCTACGACCTCAACTCCGCTTGAGGTCAAGACGCGCCCACCCGCGCGACCATCTCGTGCAGCAACCCCGCCTCCACGAAGGGCGCTTCGGCGCACGGCAGCGAGCGCCACTCCAGTGGCCAGGTGTTCCCGTACAACGCCGGCACCCCCACGAATGCGGCCTCCCGGCCGCCCCTCCCGAGATCGCGCGCCCCGGGCGGCCAGACGTATGCGGCGGCGCTCTTCGGCGGCAGCAGGAAGTACGAATACCGGCCCCCGGTCGCGGTCCGCACGATCGGCCCGGCCCGGAAATCCGTGAACTGCATGATCTCGAAGGCGACTTGCTCGCCGGTGAAGTCGGCGATCCGGATGGCGTCGAAGTGGACGCCGACGTGACGAAGCGCGTGCCCGGTGGCGGGCAGCCAGTCAGGTACGAGATCGGGTGAGATTCGTCGGTTCATGCGTCAGACGATTGCGCTCGCGAGTTCACTGTGACCAGTGCCACACGGGAGTGGTGAAGTGCAGTGAATCAAGGGGAGGGTGCTGTGCACAGCAGTGGAAACGGCTCCGCTAATAGGCGGATGTTCGGAGCGATGCTGCGCTTTTTCCGCGAGCAGGCGGGGCTGACGCAGGAGGCATTGGGCAGACGGGTGGGGTTCTCCAAGTCCCAAGTCGCCATGGTGGAACGGGGAGACCGGCCTCCGAAGGGGGACTTCGCCCCACTGGCGGACGACGCGGTGGGCGCCCGAGGCGCGCTTCTGGTGGCCGCTGAGCAACTGCACGTCAGTCATTTGCCGACGTGGACCGAGGAATACGCGGAGGTGGAGGCCGAAGCTGTCGCCCTGCACACGTACCAGAATCACGTCATCCCGGGACAGCTCCAGACCGGCGCCTACGCGCACGCGGTCTTCAACTGCCACTGCCCTCCGCTCAACGATGACGAAGTCAACGCACGGGTCGCCACGCGGCTGGACCGCCAGAAGCTGATCCGCCGAGAACCGGCGCCGGTCATCAGTTTCGTACTGGAGCAGATCGCCATCACCCGTCCCTTGGGAGGTCCGTCCGTGCTCAAGGAGGCGCTGCACCACATCCTGGACATCGCCCGCCTCCGCAACGTCGAGATCCAGGTGATGCCGCCCACTCGGCAGACGCACGCGGGACTGAACGGCCCGATGATCCTCTTGGAGACGGCCAAGCGGCGGCAGCTCGCCTACGTCGAAGGACAGAGCGGAGGCTTTTTCGTAGACGAACAGCCCGACCTGGGCGATCTGTTCGCACGGTATGGCATTCTGCGAGCTCAGGCTCTCAGCCCCGAAGACTCCGCGGAACTCATCGAACAGGTGGCACGAGGACTATGAACTGGTTCAAGAGCAGCTACAGCGGCGACCAGGGCGAGTGCATCGAAGTCGCAGTCGCCCCCTCCGCCATCCACGTCCGGGACTCCAAAGACATAGCGCGTCCCTCCCTCACCGCCTCCCCCGACTCCTGGGCCGCGTTCATTCACTTGATTCGAGTGGACTCCAAGGCGTTGGCTGAGGGGTCATGGAGTACACGCAGCTAGGACGTACCGGGCTCAAGGTCAGTCGACTCGTTCTCGGGACGATGAACTTCGGGCCGCAGACCGACGAGGGCGACAGTCACACGATCATGGACGCCGCGCTGGGCGCGGGCGTCAACTTCTTCGACACCGCCAACGTCTACGGGTGGGGCGAGAACAAGGGCCGTACGGAAGAGATCGTCGGGTCCTGGTTCGCCAAAGGCGGGGGCCGGCGTGACAAGGTCGTGCTGGCGACCAAGGTCTACGGGAACATGGCGCCGGACGGCGACACCGTGTGGCCCAACCACGACAAGCTGTCCGCCGTGAACATCCGGCGGGCCGTGGACGCCAGCCTCAAGCGGCTGGGGACCGAGTACATCGATCTGTACCAGTTCCATCATGTGGACCGCGCGACGCCTTGGGATGAGATCTGGCAGGCGATCGACGTGCTCGTGCAGCAGGGGAAGATCCTGTACGCGGGATCGTCCAACCATGCCGGGTGGCACATCGCGCAGGCCAACGAGACCGCCGCGCGGCGCGGTTCGTACGGGCTGGTCAGCGAGCAGTGTCTGTACAACCTCGCCGAGCGGCGGGCCGAGATGGAGGTCATTCCGGCAGCCGAGGGCTACGGGCTCGGGGTGATCCCGTGGTCGCCGCTGCACGGCGGGCTGCTGGGCGGCGCCATTCGGAAGGAGAGGGAGGGCGGCGCGGCGCGTTCGACCTCGGGACGGGCCGCCGACACGCTCGCCGATCCGGCCGCGCGGGCGCAGATCCAGGCGTACGAGGACGTCGTGGCCAAGTACGGGCTGGAGCCGGGCGAGGTCGCGCTGGCGTGGCTGCTCACCCGGCCCGGCGTGACGGGGCCGATCGTCGGGCCGCGTACGACGGACCAGCTCGCGTCGGCGCTCCGCGCCGTTGAGCTGACGCTGCCGGACGAGCTGCTGCGGTCGCTGGAGGAGATCTTCCCGGGGCCGGGGCCGTCTCCCGAGGCGTTCGCCTGGTAGGCCGCCCCGCACATGTCGTACGGCGACGGCGCGGCCGTCACTGAAGGGCGGCCGCCACGATGACGACGATCAGCAGCACAGCGAGCAGGCCGGACATGATCCGGTTACGGGTCTTGGGATCCACCCTTTGAGCGTAACCGGACGGCGGGGCGAGCCCGCAGGCAGTACCGCCCGGCCCCGCTCAGTGGCCCAGCGGCCACGTCGCCACCGTCTCGTACCGGGGCTGTTCGCCGGGGACGCCGGAGGCGGGGAGGTTGCTGCGGACCAGGGCCAGCTCGGCCACCTGCCACTCCGCGCTCTCGTACGCGGCGAGCGCGTCGACGAAGGGGGCGAGGTCCACCCGGGCCTCGCCGCCCCGGTGGCGCGCCAGCGTCAGGTGCGGGGTGTAGCGGCGGTGCTCGCCCACGTCTACGCCGGCCCGGCGCGCCGCCGCCCCCGCGGAGTCCGCGAGGTGCCGCATCGGCTCGCGGCCGCCGGCCGCGCCCGCCCACAGCACCTTGTGGTCGAACCGGCCGCTGCCGCTGATGCGCAGTGGGAACGGGGGGTGGCGGTGGGCCGCACGGGCCAGCCGGGTGTGCAGCTCGGGGAGCAGGTCCTCGGCGACCTCGCCGTAGAAGGCGAGCGTGAAGTGCCAGCCGTCGCGGCCGGTCCACCGGAGGCGCTCCGCGCCGGGCAGCCGGTGCAGGGCGGCCGTCTCTGCGGCCAGCCCGTCGATTGCCGCCTGGGGCGGGAGGACCGCCGCGAAGAGTCTCATGCGGTTATTTTCGCGTGTGCGGCGCCGCTGGGGCCGTTCGCGCAGTTCCCCGCGCCCCTTCAGGGGCGCGGGGAACTGCGCGAGCAACCACGACGAGTCCGCAGCCGGCGACGCTCACACCGCGGCAGCGACCCGTTCCCGGGACGCGCCTTCGCGCGGTACGAACGCGAGGTGCTGGTGACCCCGGCGGAGGTCGATCTTCAGACGCAGACCCCCGGCGCGGGCCAGGAACAGGCCCACCCCCACCGCCGCAAGCGCGGAAATCGCGCCGCCCGACAGGAAGCCGATGCGGGCGCCGTACGCGTCCGTGATCCAGCCGACCAGCGGGGCGCCCAGCGGGGTGCCGCCCATGAAGACCATCATGAACAGGCTCATCACGCGGCCGCGCATCGCGGGGTCGGTCGCCAGCTGGACGCTGGAGTTCGCGGTGACGTTGATCGTCAGGCCGCACATCCCGATCGGGACCAGGAGCACCGCGTACAGCCAGAACGTCGGGGCGAGCGAGGCCGCGATCTCCAGGACGCCGAACGCGAGGGCCGCGCCGACCAGCAGCCGGAGGCGGGACGTGCCGCGCCGGGCCGCGAGCAGCGCGCCGGCCAGCGAACCGGCCGCCATCAACGTGTTGAGCAGGCCGTACGTGCCGGCGCCCGAGTGGTAGACCTTGTCGACGAAGGCGGTCAGCCAGATCGGGAAGTTGAAGCCGAAGGTGCCGATGAAGCCGACCAGGACGATGGGCCAGATCAGGTCGGGGCGCCCCGCGACGTAACGCAGGCCCTCGCGGAGCTGGCCCTTGCCGCGCGGCACGACCTTGCCCTGGTGCAGCTCGGAGGAGCGCATCATGAGCAGGCCGACGATCGGCGCGATGAAGGACAGGCCGTTGAGCATGAAGGCCCAGCCGCTGCCGACGGCGGTGATCAGCACGCCGGCGACGGCGGGGCCGACCAGCCGCGCCGACTGGAAGTTCGCGGAGTTCAGGCTGACGGCGTTGCGGATGTCGTCGGGGCCGACCATCTCGGAGACGAACGACTGCCGCGCCGGGTTGTCGACGACCGTGACCAGGCCGAGCAGGAAGGCGACGAGGTAGACGTGCCAGACCTGCACCTGTCCGGTCAGCGTCAGCACCGCGAGGGCGAGTCCCGTGAGGCCCATCGCGGCCTGGGTGAGCAGGAGCAGCTTGCGCTTGGGCAGCCGGTCGGCGATGACACCGCCGTACAGCCCGAAGAGCAGCATGGGCAGGAACTGCAGGGCCGTCGTGATGCCGACGGCGGCGGAGGAGCCGGTGAGGCTCAGTACCAGCCAGTCCTGGGCGATGCGCTGCATCCAGGTGCCGGTGTTGGAGACGACCTGGCCGGTGGCGAAGAGACGGTAGTTGCGGATACGCAGCGAGCTGAAGGTGCCCTTGGTGCGCTGGCCACTCTTGGCGCCCTTGATGCGCTGGGCACTCTCGGCGTCCTTGGTGCGCTGGGCACTCTCGGCGTCCTTGGTGCGCTGGGCACTCTCGGTGCCCTCGCGCGGCTTGGCGGCAGCGGCAGCGGGCGCCGCAGCAGCAGGCGCGGCGGCAGGCGCCTGGGGCGCGGGGGCGGCGTGGGTCGCGCCGGTCGCGTGGTCGTCGTGATCAGGTGCGGGGGCGGAGTCTGCTCCGGATCCCGTACTCAAAGTGGGTTCGCCTCCTCGGCGGTCGGTGGCTGTGCTTCGGTGGCTTCGGCATCGGTGGTCCCGCTCCCCGGGTCGGCGGCTCGCCGCGCGCGGTACGTACGCGCTTCAGCGGTACGTACGCGCTTCACGTACGCGCTACAAGTGCGCGAGCTTTTCCAGTACGGGCGCGGCGGCCCGGAGCGTGGCCCACTCGTCCTCGTCCAGGCCGGAGGCCAGCTCGGCCAGCCAGACGTTGCGCCGGCGGCGGCTCTCGTCGAGCATCGCCTCCGCCTGCTCGGTCTGCGTGACGACCTTCTGGCGCCGGTCGTCGGGGTGCGGCTCCAGTCGGACCAGTCCCTTGGCTTCGAGCATCGCCACGATGCGGGTCATCGACGGCGGCTGGACGTGCTCCTTGCGGGCCAGCTCACCAGGGGTGGCGGTGCCGCAGCGCGCGAGGGTGCCCAGCACCGACATCTCGGTGGGGCTGAGCGATTCATCGACCCGCTGGTGCTTGATCCGGCGGGAGAGGCGCATGACGGCGGACCGCAGCGCGTTCACGGCGGCAGCGTCGTCACCGAGGGACAGTTCCGGCATGTTTGTTAGCGTAACTCATTACTCTCGCTAAAGAAAGTCGAGAGTTTCCGGTCTTCCTGCATCAGCCACTCATCACCCATACGGGTGAGCTGTTTCCGGAAAGTGACGCGCCGGGGCCACTCCTGCGAGGACCGTTGACCGCATGGGATCGAGAGTGCTCAGCCTGCGCGTCGACGGTGAGCTGCTGGAGCGCATCGGACAGCACGCGGCCAAACGCGGCATGAGCGTCCAGGATTACGTGATCCGGACGCTCATGCGCGAGGACTTCGACGAACGCTTCGCGACGTCGGTCGAGGAGACGGAGCGGTTCTACGCCGCGCCGCCGATATAGCGGGAGGCCCGCTTTGTGCTCGTACCGCTACTTCAGACCCAGTGCCTGCTCGATCGGGTTGAGCAGGAAGTACACCAGGAAGCAGAGGCCGACGACGTCCAGCAGCCAGGGGATCTCCTTGAAGCGGCCGGTCGCGGACCGCAGCAGGATGAAGGCGAGGACGCCGATGCCGATGCCGTTGGTGATGCTGTAGGTGAAGGGCATCGAGACGATCGTCAGGAACGCCGGGATGCCGACGGTGGCGTCACTCCAGTCGATCTCGCGGACGTTCGACGCCATGATCAGGAAGCCGACGACGACCAGGGCCGGGGTGGCGGCCTGCGACGGGACGACCGTGGCGAGCGGGTTGAAGACCAGCGTGAGCAGGAAGAGCCCGCCGGTGACCACGTTCGCCAGGCCCGTACGGGCGCCCTCGCCGACACCCGCCGTGGATTCAACAAAGCAGGTGTTGGCCGAGCAGGAGCCGAGGCCGCCGCCCGCGACGCCGATGCCGTCCATCATCAGGATGCGGCCCATGCGCGGCAGCTGGCCGTTCTTGTCGGCCAGCCCGCTCTCCTCGCCGACGCCGATGATCGTGCCCATCGCGTCGAAGAAGCCGGAGAGCAGCACGGTGAAGACGAAGAGGCAGCCGGTCAGCAGGCCGACCTTCTGGAAGCCGCCGAAGAGGCTGATCTGACCGACCAGGGAGAAGTCCGGCGTGCCGACGACCGCGTCCGGGATCTTCGGGACGGCCAGGCCCCAGGCGCTGTCCGGAAGGCCCGCGACGGTGTTGATGATGATCGCGACGACGGTCATGGCGACGATTCCGATGAGGATCGCGCCCTTGGTCTTCCGCACGGTCAGGATGAACATCAGCGCCAGGCCGAGCACGAAGACCAGCACCGGCCAGCCCTGCAGCTGGCCACCGGTGCCGAGGCCGAGCGGCACGGTGGTGTGCGCCGAGTCCGGGTTGCGCGAGACGAAGCCGGAGTCGACCAGGCCGATCATGGTGATGAACAGGCCGATGCCGATCGCGATCGCGCGCCGCAGCCCGTTGGGGATGGCGTCCATGACGCGCTGCCGCAGGCCGGAGGCGACCAGGATCATCAGCACGATGCCGGCCCAGACGACCATGCCCATCGCGTCCGGCCAGGTCATCTTGGGCGCGAGCTGGAGCGAGACCAGCGCGTTGATGCCCAGTCCGGCGGCGAGCGCGATCGGGACGTTGCCGATGAGGCCCATCAGGACGGTGGTCAGGCCCGCCATCAGGGCGGTGGCAGTGACCAGCTGGGCGTTGTCCAGGTGGTGCCCGTGCATGTCCTGGCCGCCGGCCAGGATGATCGGGTTCAGGATCACGATGTAGGCCATCGCGAAGAAGGTGGCCAGTCCGCCGCGTACCTCACGGGAGACCGTGGAGCGGCGTGCGGAGATCTGGAAGAACCGGTCGAGACCGTTCTTGGGCTCGGGCGTGGCGCCGGCCGGGGAATCGGCGTCGGCCTGAGTGGTGGCCGGGGTGGGCATCGGTGAGACCTCAGTTGTACGGGCCTGTGACGGGCCTGGGAGGCGCGGCAGCCCGGGAGCCGGGCCACGCAACGATCGGATCAGGTTTGTTCTATCAGACGACAGAAACCGGTCAGATCCGGAAAGGTTCAGTATGAAACAACAAATGCATGATCGCTATCTCCGCGCGTAGACCTTTGGGGCGACTGGGGTGCGAGGGGTCCGCGGAGGTGCCTGGAGAAGCCGGGCGGTCGGTCGCCGTAAGCTTGCCCGTATGTGGAAGAAGTCCGAACTGCGCGAGGCGCCCGCGCCCCTGGAGGGGCCCGTCGTCGCCACCATCACCGGCGGCACCGTCATCTGGTTCGTCCTCTTCCTGGCGCAGCTCCCCTTCTACGACTGGTTCGCCGACCACAAGAACACGTGGTGGGTATGGACCTGCCTGGCCGGCGGCCTCCTCGGGCTGCTCGGCATCTGGTACGTCCGCAAGCGCGACGCGGCCATCAAGCGGGACGCGGCGGAGCGGCGCACCGCCGCCGCGACCACACCGGACGCCTGATCAGCGGGTGATCCGGGCACGCTGCCCGTAGCGTCGGACGCATGACGGAACGGGCGCAGCCCCCACAGCCCCCACAGTCCGCCGACCGGTACTCCGCGCTGGCGCCCGCGCGCGCCCACGGCGGGCTGACCGCCGCCGAGGTCGCGGAACGGGTGGCCCGCGGCGAGGTCAACGACGTTCCGGTACGGTCCTCGCGCTCCGCCGCCGAGATCGTCCGCGCGAACGTCCTCACCCGCTTCAACGCCATCATCGGCGTCCTCTTCGCGGTCATCCTGGTCATCGGCCCGATCCAGGACGGCCTCTTCGGCTTCGTCATCGTCGCCAACACCGGCATCGGCATCATCCAGGAGCTGCGCGCCAAACGGACGCTGGACCGGCTCGCCGTCGTCGGCGAGTCCCGGCCGACCGTACGCCGCGACGGCACGGCCGCCGAGGTCCCCTCCTCCGAGGTCGTCCTCGGCGACCTCATCGAGCTGGGGCCCGGCGACAAGGTGATCGTCGACGGCGAGGTGGCCGAGGCGGACGGGCTGGAGATCGATGAGTCGCTGCTGACCGGCGAGGCCGACCCGGTACTGAAACGGCCCGGCGACCCGGTGCTCTCCGGCAGCTTCGTGGTCGCGGGCGGCGGCGCCTTCACCGCCACGAAGGTCGGCCGCGCGGCCTACGCTGCGCAGCTCGCCGAGGAAGCCTCCCGCTTCACGCTCGTCGACTCCGAGCTGCGCAGCGGCATCAGCATGATCCTGAAGTACGTCACGTGGATGATGGTCCCGACGGCGATCGGACTCGTCCTCAGTCACCTCTTCACGCTGAACATGGGCGGTGACGACGCGGTCCGGCGGATGGTCGCCGGGATCGTCCCGATGATCCCCGAGGGCCTGGTGCTGCTCACCTCGGTCGCCTTCGCCATCGGCGTCATCCGGCTCGGCCGCCGGCAGTGCCTGGTCCAGGAGCTGCCCGCGATCGAGGGCCTGGCCCGCGTGGACGTGGTCTGCCTGGACAAGACCGGGACGCTCACCGAGGGCGGCATGGACGTCAGCGAGCTGCGGCCGCTGCACGGCGCCGACGAGGAGTACGTACGGCAGGTGCTCGGCGCGCTCGGCGAGTGCGACCCGCGGCCGAACGCCTCGCTGCAGGCGGTCATCGACGCGTACCCGGCGGACGACGCCTGGCGCTGCACGGAGTCGCTGCCGTTCTCCTCGGCCCGCAAGTACAGCGGCGCGTCCCTCAACGGGCCCGACGGCGAGAGCACGAACTGGCTGCTCGGCGCCCCCGACGTGCTGCTCCCCGAGGGCGACGGCACGCTCGCCGAGACCGACGACCTCAACTCCCGGGGTCTGCGCGTCCTGCTGCTGGCCCGTGCGGAACGCGAGCCGGCCGACCCCGCCGTGACCGAGCACCTCACCCCCACCGCGCTGGTCGTCCTGGCCCAGCGGCTCCGCGCGGACGCCCCCGAGACCCTGCGGTACTTCGCCGAGCAGCGGGTCCGCACGAAGGTGCTCTCCGGGGACAACGCGGTTTCGGTGGGTGCGGTCGCCGCCGAACTCGGCCTGCCGGGGGCGGAGAGCCCCGTGGACGCCCGCCGGCTGCCCGACGGGCCGGATGCGCTGGCCGGGGCGCTGGAGGACGGTACGGTCTTCGGCCGGGTCACCCCGCGGCAGAAGCGCGGCATGGTCACGGCCCTCCAGTCGCGCGGCCACCACGTCGCGATGACCGGCGACGGCGTGAACGACGTGCTGGCACTGAAGGACGCCGACATCGGCGTCGCGATGGGGTCCGGGAGCGAAGCGACTCGGGCTGTCGCCCAGATCGTGCTGTTGGACAACAGCTTCGCTGCCCTCCCGGCGGTCGTCGCCGAGGGCCGCCGGGTCATCGGCAACATCACCCGCGTCGCGACGCTCTTCCTCACCAAGACGGTGTACTCCGTCCTGCTCGCGCTGCTCGTCGCCTGCTGGCAGATCCCGTACCCGTACCTGCCGCGCCACCTGACGCTGCTCTCCACGCTGACGATCGGCGTACCGGCCTTCTTCCTGGCCCTGGCGCCCAACAAGGAACGGGCGCGCCCGCACTTCGTACGGCGCGTCATGCGGTACGCGATCCCCTCCGGGCTGATCACGGGCGCCGCGGCGTTCACGATGTACCTGCTGGCCCGGAGCCACTACTCCGGGCCGGACGCGCTGCGGTCCGAGACCAGCGTGGCGACCCTGACGCTCTTCCTCACCGCGCTCTGGGTCCTGGCGATCATCGCCCGGCCGTACACCTGGTGGCGGATCGGCCTGGTCCTGGCGATGGGCGCGGGCTTCCTCGTGGTCCTCGCGGTCCCCTGGCTCCAGTCGTTCTTCCAGCTCAGGCTGGTCGGTACGACGATGCCGTGGGCGGCCGTGGCGATGGCGGCGGCCGCCGCCGCGGCACTGGAGATCACCTGGCGGTGGCTGGGCCGCCGGACGCCGGGCTGAGAGCCTGTGACACAGGCTCTGACGGTCAGTCGAACCAGCGGGCCCGCGCCAGCTCCTCCGTGCGCGTCGGGTCCTCCAGCAGCGCCGCCACCTCGAAGCGGCGCGGCCACTGGCCGGTGGCCCAGGCCAGCCCGGCCGCCACGCCCTCGAACGTCGCCGCGTGCACCGTGCCGTCGGCGGCGCGCCGCCAGTCCAGCTCGGCGTCCCCGGTGTCGGTGGTCACCAGCAGTTCGTCGTGCTCGACGTACGTGCCGGGCGTGTCCGGGCCGAGCAGCGCGCGTACCGCGTCCGGCACCTCGCGCACGGTGCCCTCGGTGCGTACTTCTGCGGGGAACTCCTCGCTCAGCCGCCGTACCTGGAGCAGCTCGGCCAGCGCCGCGGCCTGCGCAGGGCGCACCGGCAGCAGCGGCCGGTCCCCGGCGAGCGGCAGCAGGTCGGGCGCGTCCGCGATGACCGCGTCGGCCGCGTCCACCACCCGTACCGCGTCCCCCACCACGGCCCGCAGCTCGTCGGGCAGCGTGACCTGTTCGGGGTCCAGCCCGGCCAGCTCGCCGTACAGCGCGTGCAGCTGAGCGGCGCTCACCTCGGCGTCCTCGTCGGCCAGCCGGGCGAGCAGCTCGGCGGCGCCGCCCGGCTCGTCCAGCAGCGCCGCGACCGAGGTCCGCACGCCCAGCGCGCGCAGCACCTGCGCGTCCACGTCGCCGGCGTCCGCCGCCTCGTACAGGCCCGCGAGCAGCGGGTCGCCGCCCGCAGCCCGCAGCCCGGCGGGCCGCCGGCCGTCGAGCACGGGCTGCCCGCGCAGCCACCACGCGGCGTACGGACGCACGGTCTCCGTCGTGCCGTCCGGGAGCAGTACGCGCACCGGAGCGGTCAGCGCGTCCCGCAGTGGCGGGCGCGACAGCATGGCCAGCACCTGCGGCCAGGCGTCGTCGTCGACCAGGTCCAGGTCCCGTACGGCGACGATCTCGGTGGCGACCGGCGGCACGGGTGTCTCGGGCAGGCCGTCGAGGACGTCCTCGCACCACACGTCCACCGCGTCCAGCAGGCCGACGTCGTCCGGCTCGGCGAAGTCGCCGTCCCGGGGCTCCAGCTCGTCCGGGTCCAGCACCACGTCCTGGGCGCGGACGAGCGCGAAGTCCGCGAGCACGCCGACGGCGGTGAGCGGCTGCTCGCCCCAGCGCGCGGCCAGCTCCTCGTCCACGCGGGCCAGTTCGCCGGACCGGATGACCCGCTCGAACGCGCTGTCCGGATAGACCAGCTCCCCGGCCGGGGCCGGCTCGCCGTCCTCGTCGGGCAGCGCGAGCGCGCCCAGCCACGGCTCGTCGCCCGGCGCGAGACCGGCGTCCCGGACCAGTCCGAGCACGGCCTCGGCCAGCTCCTCGCCGCTGAGGGCGCCGCCGGGACCGTCCGCCGTCTCCTCGTCGAAGACGTCGTACTCGTCCTCGGCCGCCTCCAGGGAGTGCGCGACGGCCGCCCGCACCTGAGGGGTCTTCAGTACCGCGCGGGGCGTGGCGGGCACCGCGCCCAGCTTCTCCAGCAGCGGGTGCACCGCGTCCGGGTGCGCGACCTTCAGGCCGAGGCGGGCCAGCGTCCGGTGCCGGGCCTCCGTGTCCGGCCGGTCCTCGCGGACCGGCAGCAGCACCTGGCGGGGCCCGATCGTCGTGCGGCCGTCCGCGAGGGGTACGGGCAGGCCGCTGAGGCGGTCCGGGTCGGTCCCGGCCAGCGACTCGTACAGCCGCCGCCACCAGGACGGCGTGCGCTCCACCCCGGCCAGCCGGTCGATGATCTCGCCCAGCGGCACCCGGGCCACGCCCAGCGCGCGCAGCTCGGGCCGCCGCTCCAGGCCCGCGGGCAGCAGGCTGGGGAAGAGCTCGGCCAGTACGGCGACGGTCTCGGCGCCCGCGCCCTCGGCCAGCTCGGCCTCGACGGGGCGCAGCACGTGCGGGCCCTCGGGCTCGGTGCCCAACGGCTCGTCGGCCTCGGGCCACGTGCCGAGCGCGCGGTCGGCCTCGCGGCGCAGCGCGGCGCCCGTACCGGCGCTGGGCAGGAACGGCACCCGGGGCAGCCGCTCCAGGACCAGGCGGCGCAGCTCGCCGTCCAGGCCGCCCTTGCCCAGCGGCCCCGGCACCAGGTCGATGGTGCCGACGGAGACCGGCTCCCAGTCGCGCAGGAGGGTGGCGTAGGTGTCGGCGGCGCGCTCGGCGAGGAAGTCGGCGAGCGGGCCCGGCGCGACGTGGCGGCGGGTCGGTTCCAGCGGGAGTGAGGCGATGAGCAGCGCGGGCAGGCCGAGCGGCTCGTCCGTGGGGGTCGGCGCGTGCACGACGGGCGCGGTGGCCGGACGTACCGGCTCGCCCTCGGCGTCCACCGGCACCGCCCAGGTCACCGACCAGGCGGGCCGCAGCCGCTCCTCGACGGGGCGGTCGGCCAGCAGCGCGGGCTCCAGCGGGCCGCCGTCGGTGGCCACCCGCCAGCGCGCCGTGCCGCGGGCGCTGTCCTCGACGACGACGTACGGGCCGTCCTCGCCGCGCCGCAGCTCCCGTACGCCCTCCGGGGTATCGATCACCACCTCGGCCAGCCCGGGCAGGGTCAGCAGCAGCGCGTCGTCGACGGCGGTCAGCAGACGGCGCGTCAGATCCTCGGCGGCGCCGTCCCGCAGCGGCAGCACCACCGCGGTGTCGTACCCCTCCGGTGCGCTGCCCTCGGCGGGCAGCGGCAGCCGCAGCAGCGGCACGTGGCCGTCCCGGCGCCGCAGCTCGTTGCCCAGTCCTGGACTGTGGGCCGCGACGTCCATGGCCAGCGTCCGCGCCTCGGTCAGCGACCAGCGCACGCCGCCGGTCCGTCCGATCACCGCCGGTTCGTCGCTCACCGCCAGTACGGCCGCGAAGCCGACGCCGAAGCGGCCGACCGCGCCGCTCGACGCGTCGCTGTCCCGCTTGGCGGAGGCGCGCAGGGTGGCGAGCGATTCGACGCCCGTGGCGTCCAGCGGCGCACCGGTGTTGGACGCCACGAGCACGGCGTGCTCGCCGTCCTCGCCGGGATGGAGGGTCAGCCGCAGCCGCCCGGGGACGCCGGCGCGGGCCGCCGCGTCCGCCGCGTTCTGCGCCAGTTCGACCACGAGCCGGTCGCGGTAGCCGCCGAGCGCGAGGTCCTCCTCGGCGTTGGCGTCCTCCCGGAACCTGGCCGGGGAGCCGGCCCAGGCGTCCAGCACACCCCGCCGCAACCGCGCGGCTCCGAAGGGGTCCGCACCATCGACGGGATTCCGGACGGTCGCCCTACGGCTCACGACTGCTCCCTCGCACACAGCTTCCCGCCCCGCGGCGGCTTCACGTGTCATTCTTCCGCCTCGGGTGCCCCGGGTACGGCCGGGGTACGACACGCCACGTCGGCGTGGCACGAACGGGGCCGGAATCCGGCGCCCCGGTGTGCGTCAGGAGTGTGCGGGCCCCGGCTGTGCGGGGGCCCCGGCTGTGTGCGGGCCCCGGCGGGCTCAGCTGTGGCCGAGCAGCTCCTCGGCCGGTATCAGCTGTGGCCGAGCTCCTCGGCCGGCTCGCCCTCGGAGACCGAGCCGCTCGTGCGGTCCGGGCGCAGCGGCATCGGCTCGACGACCGTCTCGTCGATGACCGGCGGCGCCGGGCGCGGCGGCTTGGGCATCACGGCGGCCTCGGAGTGCCCGCCGCAGCCGTACGCCAGCGACACGACGCGGCCGTCCGCCGGGGAGAACTCATTCGCGCAGACGCCGAACGCCTGCCGCAGCGAGCCGGCGAGCGGTACGAAGAAGCCGCAGCTCATGCAGGCGGCGGGCGCGGCCTGCGCCATCGGGGTCTTGGCGCCGTACGCCTCCTCCCAGCGGTCGGCTGCGGTGTGCAGGCCGTACCGGGAGAGCACCCGGGCGCGGCCCAGGCCCAGCTCCTCGGCGACCGCGGCGATGCTGCCGCGGGCCGGCGCCGTCGCCTGCTGTGCGGGGGTGCCGGCGATGACGTCCGCGTCCTCGGCCTCGGCCAGCTCGGCGAGCGGGCCCCTGGCTGCTTCTGCGGCCTCGGCGGCCTGCGTGGCGTCCTCGGCCCCGGGGGCCCGTGCGAGCCGCGCCGCGTCCGCCAGGTCCACCGCTGTCGGGCCCGCCGCCTCGGCGTCCGGCGAGCCGGGCGCGACCGGCGACACGCCCACGCCGCCGTTGTCGCCGAAGGTCTCGTCGGCGGCGAACCCGGGCTCCAGCCGCAGGTCGTCCGCCTCCGTGGGCAGCAGGTCGCCCGGGCCCATGTCGCCGGGGCGCAGCCGCTCGCTCCAGGGCACCCACTCCGGGGCCAGCAGCGCGTCGGGCCCGGGCAGCAGCACCGACTCGTCGAGCGTGACGACCTTGGCCCGGGAGGCGCGGGCGACCGTGACGGCCCAGCGCCAGCCGCGGTAGCCCGGCTCCTTGCATTCGAACAAATGGGTGACGACTCGGTCCCCGTCGGCCACGGCGTCGACGTGCTCACCGACCATGCCCGGCAGGGCGGCCTCCTCGGCCGCCGCACGGGCGAGTTCGACGGCCTCGGCGCAGAGGCGGTCGGGCGTACGGCTTCGCATCGCAGCACTCACAAGAATCGATTCTCTCTTCCACGCCGTCTCACGAGCGCGCCGGCCGGAGCCGTCCTGAACCTGTTCGGACGACCGACGGGCCGGGGCGGGCGGAGCGGACCTGGGGACCGCGTCGACGTCCGCGCCCGATCAGCCCTCCAAAAGCAGCGCACCTCTACGAACCATTCTGCGGGATCGTGGCAAGGCGCGCGGCCAAGAGCGACCGCCGGTGGCGCGCTACACACGCTACCCCTTCAATCGTGTACGACCCCCCGGCGGGAGCGGCAAATGTCACCGGCAGCCGCCACTGGCCCCTCCGCCGGGCCCTCAGAACCCGGGCAGGAACCCGTGGAAACTCATGGAAACTGCCATCAGTTGGGCGAGTTGAGGCAGCGTTTGGGGCAGTATGACGACGTGGCCGCCGTCAGGGCATCGACCAAGGGCAGGGGCGGCCCGGCCCGTGGCGCGGGCCGGGCCGCGGGGCGCGCGGGCCGAGATCGGAAGAGCGGCGGGGAGG
>NZ_JBEPFC010000058.1:0-40949 GCF_040301705.1 Streptomyces sp. NPDC000151
CCGGCGGCGGCCTCCAGCGCCCGCGCCGTGGCGATCCGCTGCGGTCCCTCGGGCCGTACGAGCCAGGGCGCCATGCACACCAGCCACGCGACGGCCCCGCCCGCGACGGCGAGCAGCAGGTGGAAGGGGATCAGGCCCGGCTGCTGCGGCACGAAGAAGGCGGAGGCGGAGATGAAGGTGATGATGAGGTTGCCGGGCGGTCCGATACGGGTCGCGTCGCACATCATCTTGTGCACCGCCGCCAGCGCCGAGGCGATCAGCACGAGCAGCATGGTGTTGCCGATGAAGGCGGAGCTGACCAGGCCGACGGCGAGGCTGGCGATCATGGAAAGGACCACCCAGGCGACGGTCCGGGCGCGCGCGGCGTACGGCTTGTTGTGCGCGTAGAGCGCGCACATCGCACCGGCCGAGGTGTAGAGGACCAGGTCCATCCGGTCCAGGGCGAGCAGCGCCAGGTCGGGCACGGCGATGGCGGCGGCCGCGCTGAACGCGGGCTTGTGCCAGTGCCGCGTCTCCACGGGGCGACGCAGCCGCACGGTGCTCTTGACCGGCAGCGGCCGCGCCCGGATCACGCCACCACTGCTCTTCGTGTCCTTTTGTCTCAGTCGCGTCGGTCCAGCATGCTTGCCCATACGCAAATATTAACAGGTGTTTTACTAGTGAAGAATTAGCCCGCAGTGAAGGCAGGTCATGGGAGCCCCCGGCGGAGGCGGCTCAGCCCGAAGCGCAGCCGCCCCCGACCAGTGGCTGTCAGCCGCCGTCACTTGCCGTGCGTCATCCTCAACAGGGACGGTTCTTGACGTACAGCGCCCGCGGGTCGCGATCCGTGCCGTAGCGCACGTTCTTCGTCGCGCCCTTCTTCAGCCTGCCGCGCGGATCAGGGCGCGTTGGTACGACGACGGTGTAACAGGCTGTCCGCTTGTCGCACAGGTTCGTCAGCCGGACGTACCGCTTGTGCTTCTTCGTGAAGTACTTGACCACCTTGACGCACTGCGGTGCCCGATGGTGCCGGGACGCGGCCGCGGCCGGCTCCACCGACGCTATGCCCAGAGTCCCGCTCAGTGCGGCGGCAGCGATGACTGCAGCCAGAAATCTACGCATGGGTCCCCCCGTGATCGGTCACTTGACTATCGCATTTTCCGCGAGCCGGACAAGGGGCACCCTGCCCGTACAAGGGAGCACGCTGCGGTACGGGGGGCACGCGGGGCGCCCGACACGGGAGCACACCCACGAGAACGCTCTGGCCGTGCTACGAACCACGGGTTCGGCGGTCTCTCCGCCGCCGGCCGCCGCCCGCCGTAGGTCCGCAACCGGTCGCCGATCGACCGGACCGTCGCCGATCAACCGGATCGTCGCTGGCTGCCGCCCGTCGACCGTCTACAGGTGGTCGATCCGCAGATACCGCAGCGCCCGAGCGGTCAGCGTCATGACGTCCTCTGCCCCATCGCCCCGCGCCCAGTACTCCATCGCCACCGTGATCCCATCGATCAGCGCCGCGGCCAGCAGCCGGGTCTCCATGCTGTGGGGATCGCCGCCGGTACGCGGCGCGAGCACCGGTGCCAGCCGGTCCTGCAGCTCCCGCCCGGCTGCCAGCCAGCGCGTACGGAGCGGCGGTACCGAGCCCATCACCCGGAGCAGCCGCCGCGCCCGGTCCGCGTCGGCCAGGCGGCGCAGGGACGCCGAGTCGGCGAACGCCGCCTCGACGGCCTTGCTCAGTGGTTCGTCGGCAGGCCGCGCCGCCAGCTCGTCGACGAGGCCGCTGACGCTCGCCCTGAAGACCGGCGTGAGCGCGTCCTCCTTCGCCGGGCAGTACCGGTAAAAGGTACGCAGCGAGATGCCGGCCGCCCCTGCAATGTGCTCGACCGTCGTCGCTTCGTATCCCCGCTCGGAGAACAACTCTGCCGCCGCCTCGGCGATCGCCATCCGCGTCGCCTGGCGCCGCCCTTCGTCGATCGACGGCCGCCCCCGCCCCGCTGCCATACGCGTCACCCCTCTCCCGCCCGCTCCCCGCCGTCCCGTACCCCGGCACCGCCGCCGCTCGGGCATCGCCGCCCGGAACCTCGTCACTCTGCCACAGCCCCCACAACACTCACTCCACCCGCGAAGCCCGCAGCGCCCACGTCCCCCTCCCCGCCACCTCCTCGCCGCATTCCCCCTCTCCTCCCTCCTTCCTCCTCCTTTCTCCCTCCTCTCCTTGCCGCCCTTATTGGCACGACATGCCATTTAATCTAGGTTGGTCACTCCACTCGCCCGAGGCCGGCGGCGCCGGCAGCGAAGGAGCCACCGGCCATGCCCCCTGCCTCGCGCACCTACCTCGTCACCGGAGCGGCATCAGGCATTGGCGAGGCCACCGCGGCCCGCCTCCGGGCAGCGGGCCACACCGTCATCGGCGCCGACCGGACCGCCGAGGCAGCCGGCGTCGCGATAGCGGCCGATCTCGCCACGGAACAGGGCCGCGCCGAACTGGCCGCCCGCGCCCGGGAACTCACCGGCGGCCGGCTCGACGCCGTCATCGCCTGCGCCGGCCTCGCGCACTTCACGCCCGACACTCTCAAGGTCAACTACTTCGGCGCGGTCGCCACCCTGGAACGCCTGCGCCCGCTGCTCGCCGCCGGCACCGACCCGCGCGCGGCCGTTGTCGCCTCCGTCGCCGCCGTACACCCCTGCGACCCGGCCATCGTCGACGCCGCCCTGGCCGGCGACGAGGCGGCGACGACCGCGGCAGCGCAGAGCGCCATCGACCGAGGCGAGGGGCACCTCCTCTACGGATCGTCCAAGGCGGCCATCGTCCGCTGGGTACGGCGCACCGCCGTCACCGACGACTGGGCGGGCGCCGGCATCCCCCTGAACGCCATCGGCCCCGGCACCGTCCTGACCCCGATGACCGAAGGCATGCTCGCTGACCCCGCCACGCGCCAGGTCGTCGACACCGTCGTCCCGATGCCGCTCAACGGTCACGCCCGCCCCGAACAGGTCGCCCCGCTCCTGACCTGGCTCACCTCACCCGAGAACACCCACGTGACCGGCCAACTCCTCTTCATAGACGGCGGCGCCGAAGCCCTCCTCCGCCGTACGTGACGCACGAACCGGACCTGGCAGTCGGGCCCGCGACGACTGGAGGATCACGGGTGTCGCGTGGGGTGGACACGCGATACGCGATACCCGTGGCTCCGGCCGCCGCGGCAGCAGCAGAGCCGACCTCGTCACGCCGCTCAGACCGCTCAGTCCGCGCCGACCCGCGTCATGCCGCTCAGTGCGCGCCGACCCGCTCATGCCGCTCAGGCCGCGCCGGCCCGCGTCACGCCGCCGCCTCAGCCCTCTGCGGTCGTGATGGTCTCCTGTTGCTGGGACGACGCGGCGATGACTCGCAGGCCGCGGTCGGTGAACTCCTTTCGCACGGATTCCTCCGCCCTGTCGTCGGTGATGAACGTGTCAAAGACATCGGCGTCGCCGATCCGGGCGAAGCAGCGGGCACCGATCTTGGACGAGTCCGCGACGACGACGGCCCGCCGGGACCGCTCGGCCATGAGGCGGTTGACGCGGGCCTCCGCCTCGTCGTGCACGGTGGCCCCCATCTGCGGGTCCATGCCGTTCGCGCCGATGAACGCGATGTCCACGGAAATCTGCCGCAGCACCAGCTCGCTGAACGGGCCGACGAGCTCGAACGACCGCGACTGCGCGACGCCCCCCGTCAGCACGATCTTGATCTGCGGCCGTACGGCGAGCTCATTGGCGATGTTGAGCGAGTTCGTGACGACCGTCAGATGGGGGTGCGGACCGGCTTCCGCGAACTCCGGCCGGGTGGCCAGGGTCCGGGCGATCTCCGTGGTGGTCGTACCGCCGCTGAGCCCAACGACATCGCCGCGCCCGACCAGTTCGGCCGCTGCCCGGGCCACCGCCTCCTTCTCCGCCGCGCGATGGGCGTGCTTGTAACGGATGGGCAGGTCGTACGCCACGGAGCTCAGCACCGCACCGCCACGCGTCCGGGTGAGCAACTGCTGCTCGGCCAGCGCGTCCATGTCGCGGCGCATCGTCGCGGCCGAGACCTCCAGCGCGGTCGCCGCCTCGTCGACATCCACCCTGCCGCGCTCCCCGAGCAGCTCCAGCAGGGCATTCATCCGTTCATGGCGCTTCATGCGAAGACCCTAACCGCCGCCTGTCCGCCGTTCGCCGCGTTGGTGCGTCGGCTCCGGCACCGGCACGGGCTGTGGCACCGGCTCCGGCACCGGCTCCGGAGTCGGAGTCGGCGTCAGCCGCGGGCCGAGGCCGCCGGGGAGTACTGGCCCGGGAGGGCCGTCGTCGCGCCGAGGGCACTCAGTATTCGGGCCGCCTCGTCGGCGACCGCTGCCCGGGCCGGCTTGACGTACTTCCGCGAGTCCACCAGGTCCGGGTCGTCGGCCAGTGTGTCCCGGAGGGAGCGGGTGAAGACCGAGACCAGGTGGGTCGAGATGTTGATCTTTGTCATGCCGGCGGCCACCGCCCGGCGCAGCTCTTCGTCCGGTACGCCCGAGGAACCGTGCAGCACCAGGGGAACCGGCAGTTTCTCGTGCAGTTCGGCGATGAGCTCCTTGTCCAGTACGGCCGTCCGCTCCCGCATGGCGTGCGACGACCCGACCGCCACGGCCAGCGCGTCCACTCCCGTGGCCGTGACGTACGCCAGCGCTTCCTCCGGGTCGGTGCGCACGCCCGGCGCGTGGACACCGTCCTTGCCGCCGACCTCGCCCAGCTCCGCTTCGACGTACACCCCCCGCTCGTGGCACCAGGCGGTCAGCTCGGTGGTGGTCGCGACGTTCTCCTCGTAGGGCAGGGCCGAGGCGTCGACCATCACCGAACTCACCCCGGCCGCGACTCCCTCGTGCACCAACTCGGGCTGCGTGATGTGGTCCAAGTGCACCGCCGTCCGCGCGGAGGAGGCTTCCGCGAGCGCGAGGGTGGCGCGGGTGATCGGCAGCAGGCTGCCGTGATACCGGACGCAGTTCTCGCTGATCTGGAGGATGACCGGGATGCCCGTGCGCTCGGCGGCCGCGACCAGCGCCTCGGCGGTCTCCAGGTGAATGACGTTGAACGACACCGCGCCGACCCGTGCCTCATCGGCGGCCCGGACTATCTCTGACGTGGGGACGAGGGGCATGGAGCCGGCCTCCCTGGCGTGTGGGCGGATGAGGAAGACATGAGGAAGACAGTCAGGGCGGAGGAGGAATCAGGAAGGATCGCGAATAGGGAGGACAGGGAGGACAGGGGGATCAGGGGGGCAGGAAGGGCAGGGGATCAGGGGGTCGGCGGGGTGTTGTCGAGCATGACCGAGCGGGTGAGGCTGCGCGGGTTGTCGGGGTCCAAGCCGCGGGCGCGGGCCCGGGCCAGTGCGACGCGATGGATCAGTACGAGGTCTGCGAGCGGGTCACGGTCGTGCGCCACGAACCGGGCGCCGGTGCGGGTGACTTCGTCCGTCAGCCCGTCCGGCGCGGCGCCGAAGAGCCAGGTGACGCGGCCCGGGGCGGCGATGGATATCGGGCCGTGCCGGTACTCCATGGCCGGATACGACTCGGTCCAACTCTGCGACGCCTCGCGCATTTTGAGTGCCGCCTCGTTGGCCAGGCCGACGGTCCATCCCGTGCCGAGGAAGGAGAACTGCTCGGCGTCGACCCACTCCTGCGCGACGGGAGTGGTCAGCGCCTCCTCGGCGTCGCGTATCGCAGCGGAGAGGTCTTCGCCGAGGTGGGCGCGGAGCAGGGCCAGGGCTGTGGTGGCGAACCGGGTCTGTACGACGGAGCGTTCGTCGGCGAAGGGCAGCGCGACGGTCTCGTCGGAGAGCTCCCTCGCCGGGGTGTCCCGGTCGCCGAGCAGGGTCACCGTGGGAATCCGGCCCCGGACGGCCTCCAGTACGCGCAGGACCTCCGTCGTGGTCCCGGAGCGGGTGATGGCCACCACCGCGTCGTAACCGCGGTCCGCGCCCAGGAAGCTCTCGGAGGCGGGGAAAGCGTCGGTGACGCCGGCGCCTGCGGCTTCGCGCAGCGCGGCATACGACTGCGCCATGAACCACGACGTGCCGCAGCCGATGACGGCGACGCGCAGGCCGTGCTTCGGCAACGGGCCCGCTTCACCGCCCAGGCGCGCGGCCTTGCGCCACGTCTGCGGTTGGCTGCTCAGCTCCTGCTCCATGTACGACGTGCCGGTCATGGTGATCCCGCCCCTCCGTCAGTCGGCTAGTCGGTCAGTCGGCCGGTTGGTGTTTTGCGTGTTGGCGCTCAATGAGTGGCTGAATGAGTGAGTGAAGATGCAATTTTCGGCTTCGTTGCAATCAACTGTACGCATGAACGAGGAGGGTCGCCATCCCTCGTTCGGATGAGCCGTGGAGGGGATCGCTCGCGGGGGAGGGCCCGGGATGGACTGGGACGGACTGGGATGACTTGGGAGGAAGCGAGTGCGTGCAGAGGAAACGAAGGGGTGCGCGGGCCGGTTCCGGCTCGCGCACCCCTTCGCCGGGCTCTCGCCCGAAGTCTGCTCTTGTCCGTTCTTGTCCGTCTGCTCCCGGTCGTCGTCAGCTGGGCAGCTGCTGCCGGTAGCTCGCCAGGTCCGCGACGGTCTTGGTCGCGATGAATTCCGTGATCCGGTATTCGCACACGCCGGCCGTGACGAACGGGTCCTCCTGGGTGATCTTCTCCGCTGTGGCGCGGTCGTCGACCGAGGCGATGATGACGCCGCCGTCGCGCGGCTGCTTGCGGCCCGAGGCGAGGAAATGCCCGGCGGCGAAGTGCTGGTCCAGCCAGGCGACGTGCTGGTCGAGCGCGGCCTCTACGCGGTCGAGGGGAGCGGTGTAGGTCAATTCGAGTATGAACATCCCTGGAATATAGGACAGGGAATGCAGGGCAGGCGGAACGGGCGAGGGCGCGACGGATGACGGGTGAGGGATGACGGGTGACGGGGGACCGCAGGGGCGGGAGGGCGGTCGGGTGGTCCGTTCGCAGCAGTGGATGGGGCGTCGCGTGGCGGGCGATCGGAGGGCGGCCGAGGATGGAGGCCGCACCTGTCTCCTCACGGTTGGGAACAGCACATGATGCGTCGTCTCACTGTCATGCTCACCGCTCTCTTCGCCGCCGGGCTCCTTGCCACAGGGTCCGCCGTCGCGGCGCCCGCCGACGAACCGGACCAGCTGACCCCGCGGGAGCAGGCGGGGCTGGAGTTCGCCGGTGATGTGCTCGGCGCGCTCTTCGGCGGCGGCCAGGGCTGAGGCCTCGCGGCCACGCCGGCTCCGCACAAGAGGCCGTCTCCGCACAAGAAGGCCGTCTCCGCGCAAGAACGTCGGCACCGCACAAGAGCGTGGGCTCTCCAACGCCGGCTCTCAGGGGCCGTTCACCTCGTTGGCGATGTGGTGGGCCCAGTCGCGGACCCGGGTCGTGTCCCGGTGATCGGCAGACGGTGCCTCGTCGCCGCCGGGCCGCTCCCGGTCCCGGTCCCGGTCCCGGCCCCCGTCCCGGTCCGCCGTCGAGCGGTCGAGCAGGCCGCGGAGGCGGCGGGCCGGGCGGCCGGAGCGGCTGTAGCGACCGGACCGACCGGACCAACCGGGCCGACCGGGGCGGCCGCCGAACGTGATGTGCCCGCGGGCGCCCGCCCGGTTCATCGCGCGGCTCGCGCCGGGGACCGGCGGCACGTCGGGGTCGCTCGCCGAGGCGCTCGAAGTGCCGCTGCTGAACAGCCACACCGGGCGGGAGCGCAGCTGTGCCGCGTGCCGGCGGGCGAAGCGGCGGGCGTCGCGGTGCCAGCGGTGCGCGTGGAGCGCGCCGCCGAGGACGACGGCGTCGTACGGGCCCACGCTGACGACCTCCGCCGCGGGGCGCAGTTCAGTATCGAAGCCGTCCTCGCGCAGCACGGCGGCTATTTCCTCCGCGATGCCGTGGGTGAATTCGGCCTTGGTGCCGTAGGCGTAGGCGATCAGTACGCGGTACTTGGCCATGGCGCTTCCTGGGGTTCCGGGACGGGGCGCTTCCTGAGGGGGATCTCCTCCGTCTCGCGATCCGGCTCGCGAGCCGGCTCCGGGCCCTGGTTCCGGTTCCGCCCCGGCCCCCGCTCCCGTACGAGTTCCCGGTCCCGTACGAGTTCCCGATCTCGTACGAGTTCCCGGTCCCGTCCGAATCCCCGGTCCCGTACGCGTTCCGCGATGACCGCGGCCTGGATGCGGCGGCCTACCTTGAGCTTGGTCAGGATGGCGGAGATCCGGTTCTTGACGGTCTTCTCGGCGAGGAAGAGGCGGTCGGCGATCTGGCGGTTCGTCAGGCCCTCGCCGATCAGGTCGAGGATCTGCCGCTCCCGGGGGGAGAGGCGGGCCAGTTCCGGCGGGCCGGCGGGCGCCACTGGGCCGCGGACGCGGGCCAGGACGCGGGCCGTGGCGCCGGGGTCCAGCATCGACTGGCCGGCCGCCACCGTCCGTATGGCCGTCACCAGGTCGGATCCCTTGATCTGCTTCAGTACGTACCCCGCGGCGCCGGCCATGATGGCGTCGAACAGCGCCTCGTCGTCATCGAAAGAGGTGAGTATCAGGCAGGCAAGGCCGGGGAGCGTGCCGCGCAACTCCCGGCAGACGTCGATGCCTTCGTGATCCCCGCTGTCGGTACTGGAGCCCAGCCGTACATCGAGCACCGCGACGTGTGGCCGCAGTGCGGGGGCGCGGGCGAGCGCCTGGCGGGCGTCGGCCGCGTCGCCGACGACGGTCAGGTCCGGCTCGGCGTCCAGGAGGTCGCGCAGGCCGCGGCGGACCACTTCGTGGTCGTCCAGCAGAAAGACGCGGATGGGGGAGGTCTGCGCACCACCGCCGGGCTCCGTCATGGTCTCGGCTCCGTCCTTGTCCGTGTCCGGTCCTTGCCCGGTCCGTGTTCGGTCTCGCCTGGCCTGTGTTCGGTCCCGCCTGGTTCGTGTCCGGTGCTGCCCGGTCCGTGCCCAAGAGCGGCGGCGTCGGGGGGCGGCGACGTCCGGGCATCGCGTCCCTTCGGGACGACGCCCCCAGCCTGGTACACCCGCGCACGCACCACCATGGGCCGACAGGCCCCATCCGGGACCGGAGAGCCCTCGGAACCCTCGGCAAGAAGGCCAGGAGGGTGTCCGCCACCGAGAGCAGGAGGGTGTCCGCTCCCGAGAGGGGGTCAGTCCGCGACCGTAAGGGCCTGGGGACTGGCCTCCTTCATGCGGGTCTTGATCCATTTGATGTGGGTGAGGGTTTCCTTGTGGTGGGCCGTCACCTCGGTGAGGAGGTCCTGGTCGCGTACCGCCTGGGCGACCTGGCCCAGGCAGATCCAGTGCACGTTCACGGCCTGTGCCGCGAGGAAGAGCTGTCGCAGGTCGCGGAGCAGGAGGAGGCCGGACTCCGGGCGGCGGCCGAGGACCACGGAGGACGTGCGGCGTACGGAGTCCATGGCCGAGGAGACGGGCGCGGGCGGGCGGCGGGGCGGGGTGAGGCGTTTGCCGTAGCGCTCGGCGATGGCGCGTACTCGGGCGGCGTGCGTGTCGCACTGGGTGGCGATGGTGCGGCACGGGGAGGACGTGCCGTGGTCGGCGGCCTGGCGCTCGGCGGTCCTGCGGCAGGCGGTGGCGAAATCGGTCTCCGCATCGTGCAGTTCGGAGAGGAGCAGGCCGATCTTGTTCATGGGGGTCAGCCTTCCGTGGTGGGGGCCGTCGCCTTCGTCACCCGTACCGCCGTCACCTTGTAGAGCGGCTGTTTGGAGACCGGGTCCCACTGGGTCGGGGTGAGTTCGTTGGCCGCGCGGGTGTGAGCGGCGGGCCCGTCGTCCACAGGGCGGTCGAAGTACCCGTAATGGAAGGGGGCGAAGACGACCCCTGGGCGGGGGCCGGACAGGCGTACGGGGGCCTCGATGCGGCCGTGGCGGGAGCTGACGGTGACCGTGTCGCCGTCCTTGATGCCCAGCGGATCCGCGTCCTCCGGGTGCAGCTCGACCCACATCCCGGGGGCCGCGTCCTGCAGTTCGGGGCTGCGGGCGGTACGGGTGCGGGTGTGCCAGTGGTGGACCGTGCGGCCGGTCGTCAGGCGCAGCGGGTAGTCGGCGTCGAGGGGGTCGTGCGGGGGCTGGTAGGCGGCCGCCTTCAGGAACGCGCGCCCTGCCGGGTCGTGGGCGCGGTACTCGTCCTCCTCGTTCTGCGCGCCGGTGAGCAGGTCGTGGCCGTAGTCCTCGCAGTGGTCGGCGTGGGTGGGGAAGACGTGGTCCGTGTAGAGGCGTTCGGTGCCTTCGGGGGCGGCGGCGGTGCACGGCCACTGGATGCCGTCGCCGCCGCGCAGCCGTTCGTACGTGAGCGCGCTCTGGTCGCACGGGCGGCCCGCCGTCACCGCCGTGAAGGCCCGCCAGGCGTCCTCGGGCCGCTTCCACGGGAGCAGCGGCCGGCCGTCCTTGTCGCGGAAGTCCATCCGGTGCGCGTAATCGAGCAGGATGTCGAAGTCCGGGCGGGCCTCGCCCGGCGGGTCGACGGCCTTCTCCGAGAGGTGGACCGTGTGGTCGGCGTTGGTGCAGCAGCCGGTCTTCTCGCCCCACAGGGCGGCCGGCAGCACCACGTCGGCCAGTTCCGTCGTCTCCGTCGCGAACGCGTCGCTCACCACGATGAACAGCCGGTCCTGGCCGTATACGGACCGGATGCGGTGCAGCTCGGGGAGGGAGACGGCCGGGTTGGTGCCGGTGATCCACAGGAACCTGACGGAGCCGTCCTCGCAGTGGCGGAAGATCTCCATGGCGTGGGTGGGCGGTGACCAGTGAGGGACCTGCAGTACGTCGACGTTCCAGGCGTCGGCGAGCTCGCGTACCTGGGCGTCGTTCTGCCAGTTGCGGAAGCCCGGGAGAGTGCCGTTGGCGCCCGTCTCGCGGGTGTTCTCGGCCGTCGGCTGGCCGTTCATCTGGAAGACCGTGCAGCCCGGCCGTCCGATCATGCCGCGCAGCAGGTTGACGTTGTTGACCTGGACGGCGGCGGCCGTCGCCTGGTGCGACTGGTACACGCCCTGCAGCACGGTGGAGACCAGCCGCTGCCCCGCGCCCAGGAGGCGGGCGGCCTCGCGGAGGTCGTCGGCGGGCACGCCGCAGATCTCCGCCGCGTACTCCGGTGTGCAGTCCGCGACCGTCGCGCGCAGCTCCTCGAAGCCGACGGTGTGCTCCTGTACGAAGGCGTGGTCGATCCGGTCGGTGCGGATCAGCTCGTGCAGCAGGGCATTGAGGAGCGCGACGTTCGTACCGGGGCGCAGCGCCAGGTGGACGTCGGCCTCGCGTGCCGTGGGTGTGGTGCGCGGGTCGACGACCACCAGGCGCGGGCGGTCCGGGCCGTGCAGCCGGTCCAGCATCCGCGTCCACAGCACCGTCTGGGTCTCCGCCACGTTGTGGCCGACCAGGAAGAGCGTGTCGCACAGGTCGATGTCGGCGTACGAGCCCGGGTCGCCGTCGCTGCCGAAGCTCTCCACCAGCGCCCATTCGGCCGTCGCCGTGCAGAGCCGGGTGTTGCCGTCCAGGTGCGGCGTGCCGAGGCCGCCGCGGGCGATCAGCGCCTGGGCGTAGTACTCCTCGGCGAACAGCTGGCCGCTGGTATAGAAGGCCAGCGCGCCGGGTCCGTACCGTTCCAGTACGTCCTTGGACCGTTCCACGACGGTGTCCAACGCGGTGTTCCAGTCGGCGGGGCGCAGCCGGCCGCCGCTGCGTACGAGGGGAGTGGTGAGCCGGTCGGGGGAGTTGTTGGCCTGCCAGGCGAACAGGCCCTTCGGGCCCAGTCGTCCGCGGTTGACGCGGTCGCCGGCCCGGCCGCGGACGCCGACCACCCGGCCGTCCGCGACGGCGAGGTCGAGGCCGCAGCCGTTGGAGCAGAACACGCAGGTGGCGGGCGTCCAGTGGTCGACCTGCGGCTCGTCGACGGTGAGGTACTGGTCGACGCGCTCCGGCCAGGGGGTTCCGGGGGCGTACGGGGTCCTGGCGCCCCATACGTCGTCGACGCGGCTCCGGGCAGTGCGGTTACTCGTACCCGCCGCACGGTCCAGTGGCGTCCGGTTCCCGTTCCTGTGGTTCTGCTCCGGCATCGCGCGTGCCCTCCTGCCCTGCGCCGACTGCACCGGTCCTGTACGGGACGCGGGTTCCCGCCCGGCGGCGGTTCGCACCTGCCGGCACTCGGGGCCAGCCTCGCGCCCGCTACGGGGGGCGAGGGCACACGACACGCTTCGGGGACGGCACACCACCTGGACGCCGCCTCTCCACAACGGGGCCCGCGAGGGCCGGGGAGCGGGCCGTCGGGCAGCTCCCTGGACGCCGGATGCCCGGGTTGATCGAATGGTGGGATGACATCGTTCTGGACGGGCGAGCGGGTGCGGCTGCGCGGTATCGAGCCCGACGACTGGCGGATATTCATGGGCTTCGACGAACACTCCGCGCACCAGCGGTCGGGAGACATGATCCGTCCGCCCCGTTCCGCCGAGGGGTACCGCGCCTGGGCGAAGGAGCGGGCCGGGGCCGAGCCCGAGGGCGACCGCTTCAAGCTGGCCGTCGAGGCGCTCGACACCGGGGAACTGGTCGGTACCGTCGCCACCACCCACGCCGACCCCCGTACGGGCCGGTTCGAGTACGGCATCGCCACCGGCGCCGGCCACCAGGGCAAGGGCTACGCCTCGGAAGCCGCCGTACTGCTGCTGCGCTTCATGTTCGGCGAGCGGCGGTACCACAAGTGCGAAGCGCGGATATACGGCTTCAACGAGGCGTCGCTGGCGCTCCATCGTCGGCTCGGCTTCATCGAGGAGGGCCGGTTGCGGGAGCACGCGTTCTGCGCCGGCCGGCACCACGATGTCGTCATCATGGGGATCCTCGCCGAGGAGTTCGCCCGGCTGCACCCGAGCGGCGAGCTGTGATCACTGGTCTCCACTCCTCGCCGGACCCGGTAGCGTGGCGGGATCATGATGAACTCCGGAACGGTCTCCCGCGACGACGAACTGCGCCACTGGCCCACCGACGAGGCCGCCGCCCGCGCCGCCCAGGACCGGCTGCGCCGCCATGTAGTACTCGATGAGCCTGGCCCCGAGCCGGACTTCGACGGCACGGTGGCAGGGGTGGACGTGGCGTACGACGACGAGCGGGGCGTGGTCGCAGCGGCGGCCGTCGCGCTGGACGCCCGTACGCTGCGCGTCGTCGACGAGGCGACGGCGGTCGGCCCGGTGTCCTTCCCGTACGTCTCCGGGCTGCTCGCCTTCCGGGAGATCCCGACCGTGCTCGACGCGCTCGACCAGCTCGAGCGCGTCCCCGACCTCGTGGTCTGCGACGGGTACGGGCTTGCCCACCCGCGCCGCTTCGGGCTCGCCTGCCACCTCGGGGTGCTCACAGGGCTGCCGGTGATCGGCGTCGGGAAGAACCCGTTCACCTTCACGTACGAGGCGCCGGGGCGGGAGCGCGGCGCCACCTCGGCGCTGCTGGACGGCGGCGAGGAGGTCGGCCGCGCGCTGCGGACGCAGCCGGGTGTGAAGCCGGTCTTCGTGTCCGTGGGGCACCGCGTCGGGCTGGACCGCGCGTGCGCCCACACGCTGCGGCTGGCGGTGAAGTACCGGCAGCCGGAGACCACCCGGGCCGCCGACGAGCTGTGCCGGAGGACGCTCGCGGAGGCGTGAGCGGGCGCCGCACTCCGTAGGCGCTGCACTCCCCAGGCGCTGCACTCCGGAGATGCCGCATCCCGTGCGGCGCCCCGTCGGCCCCGCCGCCCCGCCCGCCGCGCCTCAGTCCGTGCCGACCACCCGGAAGCGCAGCCCCGCCCGCGTCAGCCGTTCCCTGAGCGCGTCGCCCATCGCCACCGCGGTCGTCACCTGGCCCGCGGTGTCCGGGAGCTCGTCGTACGCCAGGCTCAGGGCCGACTCGGCGAGCATCTTCGCCGTCTCGTCGTACCCGGGATCGCCGCCCGCCACCTCGGTCACGACCCGCCGGCCGCCGCCCTCGCCCACGAAGCGGACCGCGAACCAGCTGCTCGCCCGGCGCGCCTCGTCCGGTCCCTCGCCCGGCGCGAGCCGTGCCGACAACCACCGGCGCGCGGGCGGGAGCTGGGCCAGGCCGCACGCCGCACCCGCGCCCAGTACGCCGCCGACCGCCACCGGAAGCGACTTGACGCCGGCGTAGTGCCGGTAGTGGAAGTCCGGCCCGTACCGCTCCAGGGCGGCCGCCGAGCGGGCGATCACCTGCGGATCGAGGGTCGGCAGCGGTACGCCCCAGACGCCCTGCTCCCGGGTCGGCGCCCCGAGCACCGCGCGTACCGTACGGCCCACCGGGCGCGGCTCGGCGCGCTGCCGCTCGCGGGCGGCGCGCACCATGCCCAGCGGCCGGGACACCGCGGTCAGCGCGGAGGCCAGCGTGCCGCCCGAGAAGGTGGCGTTGCTGCGGACGAAGCCGGCCAGCCGCAGCGGTACGCCTTCGGGCAACAGCCCCACCGTGTACTGCGCGCCGAGGTCGTGCGGGACCGAGTCGAAGCCGCAGGCGTGCACCAGGCGCGCGCCCGAGGCCCGCGCCGTCGCATCGTGGCGCAGATACATCCGGTCGACGAACTCCGCCTCACCGGTGAGGTCCACATAGTCCGTGCCCGCCGCGGCGCAGGCCGCCACGAGCGGTTCGCCGTACGTCAGGTAGGGGCCGACGGTCGTGGCCAGCACTCGCGTAGCCGTGGCCACGGAACGCAGCGAATCGGGGTCGGCGGAGTCGGCGTGCAGCAGCGGCAGGTCGGCGCAGGCCGGGTGACGGGCCGCCAGCTCGTCGCGGAGCCGCTCCAGCTTCGCCCGGTTGCGCCCGGCCAGCGCCCAGCGGCAGCTCTCGGGCGCGTGCGCGGCCAGGTAGGCGGCGGTGAGCCGGCCCGCGAAGCCGGTCGCGCCGAAGAGGACGACGTCGTACGCCCGCCCCGCGTCGTCCTGTCGTCCCATGGTGTGGCCCCTTCGTTGTGATCGCGCCGGCAAGGCTCGCACGCTAGGGAACAGCTATACGCGGCGTCAACACGACCCCGTGCGCGTCGCGGCACGGCCCCATGTGCGTCGTGGCGCGCCAACACCGGTCGGAGCCGGCCGTGGACGGCGCGCTGCTGGCCGGTGCACACGGTGTCGTCCCCGGGCTCGCCAACGTCGATCCGGAGGGCTACGTCCGGCTGTACGACCGCCAGGGCCGGGCGGTGGCCGGGGGACGCGGCGGAACAGGACCGGCTGGCGGCCCTTTTCGCCACCACCGATGTCGGCGACGAGTCCGCCATGGGGCGCAGCTCCTCCGCGCTCGGCGCGTTCAAGGCGGCGCTGCACCTGCTCGGCGTCATCGACTGCCCGGCCACCGCCGCGCCGCAGCTCCCTCTCGGCCCGGCCGCCGTGCAGGCCGTCCGCCGACTGCTGGAGGACGCCTCGTTGCTCTGACGGCAGCCCACCGAGGGATCAGAGCCTGTGTCTGAACCCCCGCCCGGGCGCCCGCCACCTGGCACGCACTGTCTCCGGCACCGCCACCTGGCACGCGCTGTCTCCGGCACCGCCGCCGGCATGCGGCTGTTGCCCCGCATCGCCGCCGCCCGCTCCCGGTGACCGAGGCCGGGGCGGACGCCGGCTACCGCATCCCCTCGGGACTCTCGGCCGGCCCTGAGGCCGTCAGCGAGGCATCTGCGAGGCGTGCTGGTCGCGCAAGGCGGTCCAGGCGACGCGCTGTTCGGGCAATTCCGTCGCGGGGACATCGTGGCCGGCGCGCCGTAGCAATTCCAGCGCGGTTGCCAGGAATCCGACGGTCAGCGCTCGCTCCACGCCCTGGTCGGTGCGCCCGTAACGGCGCAGTCCCTCCTGGCAGAACTCGCGCAGGATGTCCACATAGATCTCGGAGTCGGCACCGATGCCGGACGGGACACTGAGCAACTGCGAGACGAGCGCAGCCTGCCCGGTGAAAAGGCGGGCGACGTCGGAATCCGCTGTCCACAGCACCGCGCCGGATTCCTCGTCGTCCTCGGCGAGGGCACGGAATTGCACCGTATTCCCGGCAGCCTGCGGAGTACGAGCGCCCTTCTGGATCTGTTCCGCGGAAGCGACGGGGAGTGTTCCGGCGGCGAGCACCGCGCGGACCTGGTCGAGAATGAGCCGGTCCTCCATGGCGACGGACCGCGCGGTGACGTCGTCGACGAGGAGCTGCAATACCTTCAGCCACTCACTGCGGAAATGCGCCTCGGGCACCACCAGTCGGGCGCGCTCGTTCAGCAGGTCGGCGGGGCCGTAGTCGACGCTGTCCCAGCGGGAGTCGATGACCAAGTCGGCGTCGTCCCGTGTGATCCGCCACTCCACCTGGAACCCGGACGGTCCCCAGTGCACGTGAACCGGCGTGTCCGTCCCCTCCGCCAGCCTCGCCAGCATCATGGCGATGTCGTCCACCATGACCTGCACGTCCTCGCAGTACACCAGCGACACCGGCACGCCGTTCCACGAAAGGATCATGCGCTCGGTGTCGACCGGGTACATCTCCGCGATGGCTTCGGGCATGTTGTCCACGACACCGGGGACGTCGCGTGCCTCCGGCGAGCCCGTTTGAATCCAGAAATCCATGACCAGCCTATTTGGTGTAAGGGTACGCGTGAACCGTACCATCCGGACGGACCTTGACATACATCGCGTTCGGCTTTCTCGTGGCCCCCTCCGGCAGGAATTCGATGCAATCGTTGTCCGGTGGCAGATCGAAGAATCCCTGTTTTCCCGGGCCGAGTTCACTGGCCTTCCGGACGGCGTAGTCCACGTCGGCCGGGCTGCCGAACTTCCCCTGCGGATTTCCCGACTGTTTGGCCCGCTGCGGCCCCTCGTTCCAGTCGATGCCGTGTTTGCCGCCCTTCAGGGCGGCTCCCTCGGGCTTATATTTCTGCCCGTCCTCCGTGACACCCTTGCGGACCTCGGCGACCTGCTTGTTGCGGCTCAGATCCGACAGGTCCGATTTCCGCTGCGTGTGGCGGACCTGTTCTTCCTCGGAGATCGGCTTGGGCTCGCCCTTCGAGGTCTCCGGCCCGGACCAGTCGCCCTTCCCTCCGCCACCGCCGCTGTCGGAGGTCATGTCGACCCGGTTCGGTCCGGCCGCGTCCATGGCCAACTGGCTCGCACCGGCGGTGATCAGCCCGACGCCGCCGGCAATCGCGCCGGCCGACACCACGCCGGCCGGCACCCCGAGGACTGCTCCGACGCCGGTGACGTCGAGCATCGCACCGCCGACCTCGCCGCCCGCACCCAGCGTCACCAGCGCCATACCGCCCAGCACCTCGCCAACCTGCCCGGCGTCGTGCAGCATTGCGTTGCCGAGCGACGCCAGGTCGGACAGCGCCACCTCGCCCATGTCCTCCAGGAGGTGCCCGGTGTCCGACAGGACCGTCCCGGCGGTGTCCTTGGCCTTGTCCCAGTTGGTGTCGTGCATGCCGTCGTGCGTAATGGCGCGGCGGATGACTCTGGCCGCTTTCTCGGCGGCACGATCGCGCACTTCCTTCGCGTCCTGCAGGGCGGACTTCGCCTTTTGCAGGTCGGAGGCAGCCTCACCACGTTTCTTCTTCAGCCGCACGCGGTCCGGGTCGTCGTCCGGTGTGTGAGATGGCAGCTTACCTATGGCACTGACGGCGGACTGGTGATCCTCGTGTGCAGCCCGCCCCGCCTTCAGGGCCTTGTCGGCCAATTGCTGGGCATGCTCCAAAGCGGAGGCCCAGTCGGCTGTGCTTTCCGGGCGGACTCGCTCCCCCATGGCGCCGGCGGCCTTGTCGTAGCGGTGATAGGCCTTGCGGAGCGGCTCGATCGTGTCATCTGCGGTCTCGCGGAACTTGTCAGCCGCCTTGGACTGCCAGGACTCGACGGCGGAGAGAGCTTTTATGTCACCCGCCTCGCGTGAGATGTCCTCCGCGGTATCGCGAAGTGACTGGCCCAGCGCAGCGACCAGGTCGGGGTCACCGGGTATGGGGTCTTCGTCCTCGTCCAGGACTGCCCACTCATGAGCGGGAGGGCGCCTCATTTCGCCCCGCCATGGTGCTGCCTCTCGGCGTCCTGCTTGCGCAGGGCTCTGGCGAGTTCGGCATCCAGAGCGTCGTAACTCTTGGCGGCCTTTTCCGTGATGACGCCCAGGGTCTTGATCTTCTCCGCCAGGTCTTCGCGGTGGATCTTCCAGTTGCTGGCGAATTCCCCGAAGGCATCGACGACGCTCTGGTTCCCCAACTCTCCTGTCGAGTAATCATCAGTCGGGTTGGCCCTGGTGGTGAAAGATTCGTAGATCCGGTGCAGCGCGCGTGAACACTCCCGAATCCGCTGCGTGTCGGCTTTCAGGTCGCTCATCGTATGCGCCCCAGCACCACGGCGAAGCGCCGAGCCTGGCGAATCTCCGCACCGTCCGATGCGGCACGCCGCAACCGGTGACCGCAGCTCTCTTCTTGCTTATGTATCAACATGGCAATCGATTCCCCCGATTCCCTCGGTTCGCCGGACAGACGGGTGAACAAAGTCGTTGTGTGCACTGCTTGGTGGTGCCGCGGGTCGCAGCCACCTGTTGTGAGCCCATTCCGGTGTCCAGAACGCGGGTGAGCATCTGGTGGGGGGCGGCTCCACCGTTGCCGCCCATGACCGCTCGCCGGGTACGGCGGCCCCGGCGCACCGCACGCCATCGGCGGTTCCGCCCGTGTGAACCGACCCGCCGGCCGGCAGCACCCGCGCGCGTGCTCCGGTTGCGCCGTCACCTGCGCCACTGCCGCGGGACAACGGGGGAACCGTGGATCGAGCACGCCTAACTCCATGCGTAATGGATTGAAGATCATCAAGACGTTACGGCAGGCCTCCGCCATGCCGCAACGCCTGGGCGTGGCCCCTCACGTGACGGTTGGTTCATGGCGGAGGCGAGACCACTGCAGATGCCGACCGGATGTTCAGGGCGTGTCCGGGTGCGGTCGGCGGATGCCCGGTGGCGAGCGTGTTCCGCCCACCGCCGGGGCCCGCGCGGCTTCTGTGCTCGCCGCTTGGGCCGGCCGGCCGGGCCTCTGCGTGAGGTCTGGCGCCTGGCTGTCGCGCACTGGATGCAGTTCGCCGCCGCTCAGCGACGCCGGCCTGCCGCCTGGACGTCCTAGTAGCTCCTCCCCAAGGCCTTGACGGCCAGGGAGGTGCCTCGCCGTCGGGCCCGTGCACGATGGGCTCGTAGCCAAGGCCTTGACGGCCAGGGATACCCCCATCGAGATCGAGGACCTTCCGGCGCCTTGCGGTCGCACGCATCAGACGACGTGCGCTGATCCGGCCGGGGTTTAGGCACCCGCCCTCACTCCGTACGGTCCGCCTCCCGTCCCAGCGTGATGCCGCGGACGCCGTCCAGTTGGGCCAGGCGTTCGACCAGTTCGTGTGGGGAGGCGATGCCCTCCAGGCGGAGCAGTACTTCGTTGGCGACCCGGTCCGCTTCTTCCGGCGCGGTCTCGACCTGTACGTCGGTCACCTGGAAGCCGCTGCCGGTGCACAGCTCCAGCATCCGGCCGAGCAGGCCGTGCTGGGAGCGGTAGGCGAGTCGGAGTTCGAAGCGTTCCAGGGACGGGGCCATCGACATCCGGTCGGTGATCTTGGGGAAGCCGCGGACGACGAGGAAGTGCACGGCCGTCGAGGCGAGCGCGAGCAGCGGCAGCCCGCCGCCGCAGGCCATGCCGATGGCGCAGGTCAGCCAGATGGTCGCGGCCGTGGTCAGGCCGCGTACGGCGTCCTTCTTCACGAAGATCAGGCCGCCGCCGATGAAGCCGATGCCGGAGACGACCTGCGCGGCGACCCGGGACGGGTCGAGGCCGATGCCGTTCAGTCCCGTGACGGCCCCGAAGCCGTGGATCGACACCTCCATGAAGAGCGCGCTGCCGACGCCCACGAGGGTGTGGGTACGCAGCCCGGCGCTCTTCTGCCGCGCCTCGCGTTCCAGCCCGATGAGGGAGGACAGCAGCAGCGCTATGGCCAGCTCGGTGATCTGGCGCCAGCCCTGGCCGGTGGCGGGGTCGAACAGTGCGGCGGCGAGGTGCGAGTACGGCATCCGGCCATTGTCATCGCTGTCCCCGCGCGGGCAAGGGAGGCGGGTGGCCGAGCCTCGGGAAGGCCCCTCGGGGAGGCCCCTTCGGGCGCCGCCCCGAAAGCCTTCAGGAGGGGCTTGTGGAAACTGGAACACGTTCTTAACATCACGAGTGTTACAGCATTGGTGTCACAAGCTGGGGGCGCGATGGCGCAGACAGGGAACGGCCCGCTGAGCGGAGTGCGCGTGGTGGAACTCGCCGGTATCGGGCCGGGCCCGTTCGCCGCGATGCTCCTCGCCGACCTCGGCGCCGACGTCGTACGCGTGGACCGCCCCGGCGGCTCCGGCATCGGCATCGACCCGGCGCACGACCTCACCAACCGCGGCAAGCGCTCGGTGCTGGTCGACCTGAAGGCCCCGGAGGGACCGGGTCAGGTCCTCGACCTGGCCGCGCGCGCCGACGTGCTGATCGAGGGGTACCGGCCGGGCGTCGCCGAGCGGCTGGGCGTCGGCCCGGAGCCGTGTCTGGCCCGCAACCCCCGGCTGGTCTACGGGCGGATGACCGGCTGGGGCCAGGACGGCCCGCTCGCCGACACCGCGGGCCACGACATCGGGTACATCGCGCTCACCGGCGCGCTCGGCATGACCGGCACCGCGGACGGACCGCCCGTCGCCCCCGCCAACCTCCTCGGCGACTACGCCGGCGGCTCGCTCTACCTCGTCATCGGCGTCCTCGCCGCGCTCCAGCACGCGCGCACCGAAGGCGGGCGCGGCCAGGTCGTGGACGCCGCGATCGTCGACGGCACGGCCCACCTCACCACCATGATCCGCGGAATGCTGGAGGCGGGCGCCTGGCAGGACCGGCGCGCCGCCAACCTCCTGGACGGCGGGGCGCCCTTCTACGGCACGTACGAGACGCTCGACGGCGGCCACATGGCCGTCGGCGCCCTGGAGCAGCGGTTCTACGCCGAGTTCCTGCGGCTGCTCGGCCTGGCGGACGACGTGCCTCCGCGGGAGGACTTCGCCCGGTGGGGCGCGCTGCGTACGGCCATCGCCGACCGGTTCCGTACCCGCACCCGCGAGGAGTGGACGGCCGTCTTCGACGGGTCCGACGCGTGCGTGGCGCCCGTGCTGTCGCTGCGCGAGGCGCCGGACCACCCCCATCTCGCGGCCCGCGGCACCTTCGTCGAACACGCCGGTGTCACCCAGCCCGCGCCCGCGCCGCGCTTCTCGCGCACGCCCGGCGCGGTGCGCGGCGGCCCCGCCCTGCCCGGCGCGGACACCGAAGCGGTGGCCCGCGACTGGGACGTCCCCGCCCTGACCACCACCGCACGTCCCGAGGACGGCACCGAGGAAGGCCCACGATGACCCAGCCCGCACAGCTGCCGCGCCAGATCTTCACCGAGGACCACGACGCCTTCCGCGAGACCGTGCGCACCTTCCTCACCAAGGAGGTCGCGCCGCACTACGAGCAGTGGGAGCGGGACGGCATCGTCAGCCGGGACGCCTGGCGCGCGGCCGGCCGCCAGGGCCTGCTGGGCCTGGCGGTGCCGGAGGAGTACGGCGGCGGGGGCAACGCCGACTTCCGCTACTCCGCCGTGCTGGCCGAGGAGTTCACCCGGGCCGGCGCCGCGGGCCTGGCCGTCGGGCTGCACAACGACATCATCGGCCCGTACCTCACCACGCTGGCCACCGAGGAGCAGAAGCGGCGCTGGCTGCCCGGCTTCTGCAGCGGCGAGATCATCACCGCCATCGCCATGACCGAGCCGGGCGCCGGCTCCGATCTGCAGGGCATCAGAACGACCGCCGAGGACCGTGGCGACCACTGGATACTGAACGGCTCCAAGACCTTCATCTCCAACGGCATCCTCGCCGACCTCGTCGTCGTGGTGGCGAAGACGACGCCGGAAGGCGGCGCGCATGGGTTGAGCCTGCTGGTCGTCGAGCGCGGCATGGAGGGCTTCGAGCGGGGCCGCAACCTCGACAAGATCGGCCAGAAGGCCCAGGACACCGCCGAGCTGTTCTTCAACGACGTGCGCGTGCCCAAGGAGAATCTGCTCGGCGAGCTGAACGGCGCCTTCATCCACCTGATGACCAACCTCGCGCAGGAGCGGATGGGCATCGCGGTGGCCGGCATCGCCGCGGCCGAGCACCTGCTGGAGATCACCACGCAGTACGTCAAGGAGCGCGAGGCGTTCGGGCGGCCGCTCGCCAAGCTCCAGCACATCCGGTTCGAGATCGCCGAGATGGCCACCGAGTGTGCCGTCACCCGCACTTTCCTGGACCGCTGCATTGTCGACCACTCGGCCGGGCAACTGGATGCCGTACACGCCTCGATGGCCAAGTGGTGGGCCACCGAGCTGCAGAAGCGGGTGGCCGACCGCTGTCTGCAACTGCACGGCGGATACGGCTACATGAACGAGTACCGCGTGGCCAAGGCGTTCACCGACGGCCGCATCCAGACGATCTACGGCGGCACCACCGAGATCATGAAGGAGATCATCGGCCGCTCGCTGCTCGGCTGACGCCACGTCCGGCAGGACCGGCGCACGGAAAGACCCAGGGCTCACCCTCACCCCTTTGAAAGGCTGCACACCGTGACTTCCGAAGCGTACGTATACGACGCGATCCGCACCCCGCGCGGCCGCGGCAAGGCCGTCGGCGCGCTGCACGGCACCAAGCCGATCGACCTGGTCGTCGGCCTGATCCACGAGGTACGCCGGCGCTTCCCCGACCTCGACCCGGCGGCCGTCGACGACATCGTGCTCGGCGTCGTCGGCCCCGTCGGCGACCAGGGCTCCGACATCGCCCGCATCGCGGCCATCGCCGCCGGGCTGCCCGACACCGTCGCCGGCGTACAGGAGAACCGCTTCTGCGCCTCCGGCCTCGAAGCCGTCAACATGGCCGCCGCCAAGGTCCGCTCCGGCTGGGAGGACCTGGTGCTGGCCGGCGGCGTGGAGTCGATGTCGCGCGTACCGATGGCCTCGGACGGCGGCGCCTGGTTCAACGACCCGATGACCAACTTCGACACCAACTTCGTCCCCCAGGGCATCGGCGCCGACCTGATCGCCACGATCGAGGGCTACTCCCGCCGCGACGTGGACGAGTTCGCCGCGCTGTCCCAGGAGCGGGCCGCCGCGGCCTGGAAGGACGGCCGCTTCAAGCGCTCCGTCGTCCCGGTCACCGACCGCAACGGCCTGACCGTCCTCGACCACGACGAGCACATGCGCCCCGGCACGACCGCCGACTCGCTCGCCTCCCTCAAGCCCTCCTTCGCCGGCATCGGCGACATGGGCGGCTTTGACGCGGTGGCGCTGCAGAAGTACCACTGGATCGAGCAGATCGACCATGTGCACCACGCGGGCAACTCCTCCGGAATCGTGGACGGCGCCGCGCTGGTCGCCATCGGCTCCAAGGAGGTCGGCGAGCGGTACGGCCTGACCCCGCGCGCCCGGATCGTCTCCGCGGCGGTCTCCGGCTCCGAGCCGACCATCATGCTCACCGGCCCGGCACCCGCCACCCGCAAGGCGCTCGCCAAGGCCGGGCTGACCATCGACGACATCGACCTGGTCGAGATCAACGAGGCGTTCGCCGCCGTCGTGCTGCGCTTCGTGAAGGACATGGGCCTGAGCCTGGACAAGGTCAACGTCAACGGCGGCGCCATCGCCATGGGCCACCCGCTCGGCGCCACCGGCGCGATGATCCTCGGCACCCTCATCGACGAGCTGGAGCGCCAGGACAAGCGCTACGGCCTGGCCACCCTCTGCGTCGGCGGCGGCATGGGCGTCGCCACCGTCATCGAGCGCCTCTGACCGTCCGTCCCGACCCCTTACGGAGAACGCACCATGAGTGAAGCCAGCACCATCCGCTGGGAGCAGGACGA
The DNA here is from genome assembly GCF_040301705.1 of Streptomyces sp. NPDC000151. Taxonomy (NCBI): domain Bacteria; kingdom Bacillati; phylum Actinomycetota; class Actinomycetes; order Kitasatosporales; family Streptomycetaceae; genus Streptomyces; species Streptomyces sp. NPDC000151. The sequence goes on from NZ_JBEPFC010000058.1 coordinate 23,863, forward strand.
GACCGGCGTCGTCACCCTCGTCCTCGACGACCCGAACCAGTCGGCGAACACGATGAACGACGCCTTCAAGACCTCCCTCGCCGCGGTCGCCGACCGCCTGGAGGCCGAACGGGACACCGTACGCGGCATCGTCTTCACCTCCGCCAAGAAGACCTTCTTCGCCGGCGGCGACCTGCGCGACCTGATCGCCGTCACGCCCGACAAGGCCCAGCAGGCATTCGAGGCGGGCCAGGGCATCAAGCGCGACCTGCGCCGCATCGAGACGCTCGGCAAGCCCGTCGTCGCGGCGATCAACGGCGCGGCGCTGGGCGGCGGTTACGAGATCGCGCTCGCCTGCCACCACCGCGTCGCGCTCGACACGCCCGGCACCAAGATCGGCCTGCCCGAGGTCACCCTCGGCCTGCTCCCGGCCGGCGGCGGCGTCACCCGTACGGTACGGCTGCTCGGCATCGCCGACGCGCTGCTGAAGGTCCTCCTCCAGGGGACCCAGTACAACGCCACGCGCGCGAAGGACAACGGGCTGATCCACGAGGTCGCCGAGACCCCCGAGGACCTGCTCGCCAAGGCGCACGCGTTCATCGACGCGCACCCCGAGTCCCAGCAGCCCTGGGACGTCAAGGGGTACAGGATCCCCGGCGGCACGCCCGCGAACCCCAAGTTCGCGGCCAACCTCCCGGCGTTCCCCGCCAACCTCAAGAAGCAGCTGAACGGCGCGCCGTACCCGGCCCCGCGCAACATCCTCGCGGCCGCCGTCGAGGGCTCCCAGGTCGACTTCGAGACCGCGCAGGCCATCGAGGCGCGGTACTTCGTCGAGCTGGCCACCGGCCAGATCTCCAAGAACATGATCCAGGCGTTCTTCTTCGACCTCCAGGCCGTCAACTCCGGGGCCAACCGCCCGAAGGGCATCGAGGAGCGCAAGGTCACCAAGGTCGCCGTGCTCGGCGCGGGCATGATGGGCGCGGGCATCGCGTACAGCTGCGCCCGAGCCGGCGTCCAGGTCGTCCTGAAGGACGTCACCCAGGAGGCGGCGGAGAAGGGCAAGGCGTACAGCGAGGGCCTGCTCGCCAAGGCGCTCGCCAAGGGCCGCACGACCGAGCAGAAGCGCGACGAACTGCTGGCCCGCATCACGCCGACCGCCGACCCGCAGGACCTCGCGGGCTGTGACGCCGTCATCGAGGCGGTGTTCGAGGACACCGCGCTCAAGCACAAGGTGTTCCAGGAGATCGAGGGCATCGTCGCGCCCGACGCGCTGCTGTGCTCCAACACCTCCACCCTGCCGATCACCGGCCTCGCCGAAGGCGTCCAGCGCAAGGCGGACTTCATCGGCCTGCACTTCTTCTCGCCGGTCGACAAGATGCCGCTGGTGGAGATCATCAAGGGGGAGCGGACCGGCGACGAGGCGCTGGCGCGCGCCTTCGACCTGGTACGCCAGATCCGCAAGACCCCCATCGTGGTCAACGACAGCCGCGGCTTCTTCACCTCCCGCGTCATCGGCCACTTCATCAACGAGGGCGTGGCGATGGTCGCCGAGGGCGTCGACCCGGCCTCCGTCGAGCAGGCGGCGGGCCAGGCCGGCTACCCGGCCAAGGTGCTCTCCCTGATGGACGAGCTGACCCTGACCCTGCCGCGGAAGATCCGCAACGAGACCCGCAAGGCGATCGAGGAGGCCGGCGGCAGCTGGGCGCCGCACCCCGCGGACGCGCTCATCGACCGCATGGTCGACGAGTTCGGGCGGCCGGGGCGCAGCGGGGGCGCGGGCTTCTACGAGTACGGCGAGGACGGCAAGCGTGCCGGGCTGTGGCCGGGGCTGCGCGAGCACTACACGAAGCCGGACGCGGAGATCCCGTTCAGGGACATGCAGGAGCGGATGCTCTTCTCCGAGGCGCTGGACACCGTGCGCCTCTTCGAAGAGGGCGTGCTCACCTCGGTCGCCGACGCCAACATCGGCTCCATCTTCGGCATCGGCTTCCCCGGCTGGACCGGCGGCGTGATGCAGTACATCAACGGTTACGAGGGCGGCGTCGCCGGCTTCGTGGCCCGCGCCAAGGAGCTCCAGGCGGCGTACGGCGAGCGCTTCGCGCCGTCGAAGCTGCTCCTGGAGAAGGCCGAGAAGGGCGAGACCTTCAAGGACTGAGCACCGACGGCGTACGGGGCGGGCCCGCGCGGCCCGCCCCTCTCGCGCTCACCGTCCGCCGAACCACTCCCGCAGTTCGTCCTTCATCGACCTTTGAAAAGCAGTCACCAGCGCCTGCACGACCAGCGGCTGCATGTCGGCGGAGAGGGACTTGCGCCGGGCCACCTCGGCGGCGTCCGGCCCGCCGTTCTCCTGTGCGGCGCCCACCTCGTCCCTGAACAGCCGGCTCAGTTCCCGGGCCGCCGAGCGGGTGTGCTCCAGTACGACCGTACGGGCCGCGAGGATGGTCTCCAGCGCGATCGGCACGTCCAGCAGCCGCACGCCCAGCTGGAGCAGCCCCGGATCCACCTGGAAGACGCCCGCGTCCTCCGTGCGCACCAGCACGCTCATCGCGGCCAGCCGGTCCAGGTCCTGCTCGGTCAGCGACCGGCCCACCCGCCGCTCCAGCTGCGCGAGCGTCTGCTCCTCGGCCCGGTCCGGGAGCCAGCCGGCGACGAGGGCGCGGTGAATGGCCAGGTCCTGGGGGCTGACGTCGGGCGGCAGCTGCTCCAAGTACCGTTCGATCGCCGACAGCGTCATGCCCTGGTGCTGCAGTTCCTCGATGAGCGCGAGCCGCGAGAGGTGATCGGGGCCGTACCTGCCGACGCGGCGCGGGCCGATCTCCGGCGGCGGGAGCAGCCCGCGGGTGCTGTAGAACCGGATCGTACGGACCGTGACACCGGCCCGGGCGGCCAGCTCGTCGACGGTCAGGCTCAGGTCGGCAGTGGACTCGGCGGACTCGGCGGGCTCCCTCATGTTGGACAGTATTGCTGTCTCACCACCGATGTCACCACCGATCTCGCCACTGATGTCCTCACTTGCGCCGTCCTCGTCGTCGCCACTCTCGCGAGTGAGGGAGCGCCGACCACCTTCCGGCCCGCTGTCCCCGTCAGTAGCATCCACTGTTCGTACAGAGCTCTCGGGGGATACATGCTCGAACTCAGCGACGACCCGTTCACCGTCCGAGTACTGGTGGTCGGGCCGTCCGGATCAGGCAAGACCGTCTACCTCTCCAGCCTCTTCAAGCGCCTGCAAGTGCAGAGCAGCGCCGCGATCTTCCTGGAGTGCGCGCAGGCGCAGCGCGTCGAGCTGCTGGGCATCCACCGCCAGGTGCGGGGCCCCGGGGAGTGGCCCGCCTCGACGCGGGTGAACGACGACCGCGAGTACACCTTCGACTGCAAGACCCGGCGGAACGCCACGAACCACTCGGTGCTGCGCATCAAGTACCTGGACTACGCGGGCGAGCTGCTCACCGAGGCCACCCAGGACGACGCCGCCTCGCGGGCCCAGGAGCAGCTGACCGAGCGGCTGGTGGCGGCCGACACGGTGCTGTGCCTGCTGGACGGGCAGTACGTACGCGAGCTGCTGCGGGGCACCAACGAGGGCCTGGACCACTTCCACCACGAAATGTCGATGATCTTCGGGCTGCTGCAGTCCGCGGAGAAGCCGGTGCACTTCGTGATCACCAAGTGGGACCTGCTCGCCGGATACGCCGGTACGGAGGCGGAGTCGCTGGCCGCCGTCCAGGAGGCGCTGTGCGGCATAGAGGAGTTCGCGCACCTCGTGGGGAACGTCGCGATGGCGGGGAACGAGTACGCGCCCGCCGTCCGGCTGCTGCCCGTCAGCTCGGTGGGCCCCGATTACGCGACGCTGGAGCCGGACGGCCGGATGCGCAAGCACCCGGGCGCGCTGCCGCACCCCCAGTACGTCGAGATCCCGTTCCTCGCGATCCTGCCCGACATCTTCTCCTCGATCCTCGGCCGGCTGGACGAGGCCACCCGCCGCCAGCTCATCCGCGAGATCCAGCGCAGCACCGCGCTCACCGCCGCCGAGCGGATCAAGTGGCTGAGCGGCACCCTCAGCACCCGGCTCAGCAAGGCCATCAGCGGCGTCCTGGGCGCCGTGGTGGGCGGCAAGAAGCTCGACAAGGTGAGCGAGGCCGCGGTGGAGATGTTCGCCAGCCGGCTCACGGAGCAGGGCGAGCGCAAGATGGGCCTGCGCGAACAGGAGCTGGGCCAGGTCGACCGGCTCACCGAGGAGGCGGCCTCCGCGCGGCGGATCGCGATGGACCGCATGAACGCCGAGCTGGCCTCCTTCGTGGCCAAGATGCCCGCCTCCGTGCTGCGCGACGGCGAGGCGTCGTGAGCCGCAGGGGGGTACGGGAGGCCGGCTGCTGGCCCTTCCTGGTGGCGCGCGGCCGGGTGGTGGGCCAGCGGACGCTGCTCGTGCCGCGCTTCCTGGGCGAGCGCAACCTCTCCGGGGTGCTGCGCGACGCGATCACCGGCGGCCTGACGCAGACGGGGGAGAGCCGGCACGCGGAGGCGCCGCTGCCGGGCGGCGGGCGCATCGGACTCTCGTACCGCATCGTCCAGGCGTCGCCGCCCGGCTCCGATGGCGTGGTGCTGCGCGACCGCAGCGGCCGGCCCATCGAGCTCGCGTACGGCGTGGTCGTCAGCGAGGGGTCGCGGGCGCGGGTGTCCGTGACGGACGCCGACCTGCCGGGGCTGCGCCCGATGGTGCTGGACATCTTCGCGCGCTTCCTGGAGGACGAGCGGGCGTTCCGGCCCGCGGTCTCCGCGCGGGTTCCGGTGACGGCGCTGGCCGCGGGGACCGTGCCGGTACCGGAGCCAGGGCAGCCGGCGGTACCGGCGCCCGCCACGAAGGGCGCGTCGGCCGCCTCGGCAGGGCCCGGGGAGGCGATGCCGGGACCCCGGGCGGACGAGGGGCCGCAGCAGGGCGACGGGGTCCCCGAGGATCGCCCCGGCCTGGTCGGGCGGCTCGTGGCGCTGCTCAGGGGGCCCGGCGGCGGGCTGTGGGCGTTCGTACTGCTGGCCGGCTGGCCGCTGGCCGCGGTACTGGCGCTGGTACTGATCCTCAAGGACTGAGGAAGACCGCCGACTACCAGCGATCAGGCACATGATCGATCTCGTCCATGTGATCTCTTTCACAGACGGATGTCCGTACTTCGGGGAAGGTGTGCGGTCGGCCCGACTCGCGCGATCCGCAGCAGCCGGCCGTCGCTCCACCGCCCTCCCGAAAGCGAGATGACGCACCTGTGAGCACGCACACCGTCCAGGAAGACGCCTACCGGCCGCCGGACGGGGGGAACGGTAACGCCCCGCACGACGCTGGCGATGCCGGATACAGCAAGGGCCTCAAGGCCCGCCACATCAACATGATCGCCATCGGCGGCGCGATCGGCACCGGCCTCTTCCTCGGCGCCGGCGGCCGGCTGGCCGCCGCGGGCCCCGCGCTCGCCATCGCCTACGCGATCTGCGGCCTCTTCGCCTTCTTCGTCGTCCGCGCGCTGGGCGAGATGGTGCTGCACCGCCCCTCCTCCGGCTCCTTCGTCTCCTACGCCCGTGAGTTCCTGGGCGAGAAGGGCGCCTACGTGGCGGGCTGGATGTACGTCGTGAACTGGTCGACCACCGGTATCGCCGACATCACCGCCATCGCGCTCTACACGCACTACTGGAGCATGTTCACCGACGTGCCCCAGTGGGCGATGGCGCTGATCGCGCTCGCGGTCGTGCTGGCCGTGAACCTCATCTCGGTGAAGATCTTCGGTGAGCTGGAGTTCTGGTTCGCGATCATCAAGGTCGCCGCGCTGGTGATCTTCATGCTGATCGGCATCTTCCTGCTCGCCACCCAGCACCCGGTGAGCGGCCACACGCCGGGACTCGACCTGATCAGCGACAACGGCGGGCTCTTCCCGACCGGCCTGCTCCCGGTCGTGGTCGTCCTCCAGGGCGTCGTCTTCGCGTACTCCGCCGTCGAGATGGTCGGCGTCACCGCGGGCGAGACCAGCGAGCCGCACAAGGTCGTCCCGAAGGCCGTCAACTCGATCATGTGGCGGGTCGGCATCTTCTACGTCGGTTCCGTCGTGCTGCTGACGCTGCTGATGCCGTGGGACAAGTACACCGCAGGCCAGAGCCCCTTCGTCACCGTGCTCTCCAACGTCGGCGTGCCGGCCGCCGGCGACGTGATGAACCTCGTCGTGCTCACCGCCGCCATGTCCAGCCTCAACTCCGGCCTGTACTCCACGGGGCGCATCCTGCGCTCGATGTCGGCGGCCGGTTCCGCGCCGAAGTTCGTCGGCCGGATGAACCGCCACCAGGTGCCGTACGGCGGCATCCTGCTCACCTCGGCGGTCTGTGTGCTGGGCGTCGTGCTGAACTACGTGGTGCCGGGCAAGGCGTTCGAGATCGTGATCAACATCGCGGCGCTCGGCGTCATCAGCACCTGGGTCGTGATCATGATCTGCCACATGGTGTTCGTCCGCCGCACCAAGGAGGGCGTCCTGGAGCGCCCGAAGTTCCGGCTGCCGGGCACGCCGGTCACCGACCTCGTCACCATCGCGTTCCTGCTCGGCGTCATCGTCCTGATGTGGTTCGACAACGGCGTCGGCCGGGACACGGTCATGCTGGCCCCGGTGATCGCCGTGGCCCTGGTCGCGGGCTGGTTCGTGGTCCGCGGCCGGGTGAACCGCCTCGCCGCGGAACGAGCCGCCACCGGCGGCGCGGACGGCCTGGAGGGCCCGCCCGCACCGAAGGTCCCGGGACCGCGCCGCTGACGAGCCCAGCGATCGGGCTCAGCGGCCGGGCTCAGCCCGCTGTCACCGGGTAGTGGTCGGAAAGGTTCGTGTACGTGTAGTCCTTGCCGCCGCTGGTGACCGTCCAGGGCGGGCACTCCTCCTTGACGACCTCGTTCCGCCAGTCGGTGGGGCGGGCGTGGCCGGCGCGGTGCAGGACGTAGTCCAGGTCCTCGCGGGGGTCGGTGGGGTACCGGTCCCTGGCGATGGAGTTCTCCTGGGTGTCGAAGTAGTACGGGTGTCCGGTGCGGGCGTCGGCGGCCGCGAGGCCGGCGGCGTCCAGCATCGCCCCGTACTCCGTGCTCCGTGAGTCGACGTTGAAGTCGCCCGCCACCATGACCTGCTCATCGGCCGGGATGTGCTTGGCGTCGAGGAAGGCGTCCAGTTCCTTGAACTGCTTCGCGCGAATCGCGGCGGCCTCGCCCGCCGCGCAGCCGGGGTCGGTGGACTGCGTGTGGGTGCCGACGACGTGCACCTTCGTGCCGTTCACGTTCAGTACGGCGTAGACGAAGCCCTTGTTGGAGTAGGAGTCGGAGCCGCAGGCGTCCTTGTAGACGTACTGCTCCTTGCGTACCACCGGCCACTTGCTGAGCAGGGTGACGCCGCCGTCCTCCGGGGTGAGCGAGGAGTACGCGCCTCCGGTGGCGTCCCAGCCGTCCTTGCCGCGGCCGACCACCGGGGTCTGGTACGGATACGCGGCGGCGGCGTTCGCCTTCAGGGCGTCGGAGGAGGAGTTGTCGAACGCCTCCTGGAGCACGACGACGTCCTGGCCGCGGAAGAAGTCCGCCGCCGGTATCTCCTTCGCCCGGTGGTCCTGGCCCCAGTTGGGGTAGAGCGTCTTGCTGAACAGGAATGTGTTGTACGTGAGGACCTTGAGCGCGGGGGTGTTCGCGGCGGAAGCGTTGGCCGCTGTGAGGAGCGGCGACGAGGCGACAGCTATCGCGGTGGCGAGGACGGCGGCGCGCATGCGTCGCGGCGTGGAGTGCGGCACTGAATCTCCCTGTGGGGTGGGGGGTTGATCCGGCGCCGCACATCCAATCAGCCGCGATTACCTTCTGGTAACCGCCAGTTGGCGGGAAGATTTACTCCGGCCGGTGCCCGTCGTGCGTGTGGACGTCGCCGTGCGCGTGCACGTCGTTCGTCGCGGCGATCTTCTTCCAGGACTTCGGCTGTGCCGCCGGGGCCTTGCCGGCCGCGATCGTGGCGCCCTGCGCGGCCGGGGCCGACGGCTTGGTGGGCTGGTACAGCCAGGTGTCGAAGAAGGCGGCGAGCGGCTTGCCAGACTTCTCCTCGGCGAACTTCACGAAGTCGGCGACCGAGGCGTTGCCGTACTTGTTCTCGGTCGGCCAGGACTTCAGGAGTGCGAAGAAGGTCTTGTCGCCGAGCTTGTTGCGCAGCGCCTGGAGGGCCAGCGCGCCCCGGTCGTAGACCGCGATGTCGAACTGGTTCTCCGCGCCCGGGTCGCCCGGCTTCACCGTCCAGAAGGCGTCGTCGGCCGGGTGCTGGGCGTAGACGTAGTCCGCCAGCTCCTGCGCGGTGCCCTCGCCCTCCTTCTCCGACCACAGCCACTGGCTGTAGCGCGCGAAGCCCTCGTTGACCCAGATGTCCTTCCAGTCCTTCAGCGAGACGCTGTCGCCGTACCACTGGTGCGCCAGCTCGTGCACGACGACCGAGACGTTGGTGCCCGCGTCGAACGCCTTCTTGCCGTAGAACGGGCGGGTCTGGGTCTCCAGCGCGTAACCGGCCGGGACGTTCGGGACGTAGCCGCCGAGCGCGTTGAACGGGTACGGGCCGAAGACGCCCTCCAGCCACTCCGCGACCTCGGTGGTGCGCTCGATGCTGGACTTCGCCGCGCCCTCGTTGCTGCCCAGGTCCTTGCTGACGGCGTTGATGACCGGCAGGCCGTTCGCCGTGGTGTCCTTGGTGATGTCGAACTTGCCGACCGCGAGCGTGGTCAGATACGTCGCCTGCGGCTTGTCCGAGCGCCAGTTGTAGCGCGTCCAGCCGAGCTTGGAGGACTGCGAGAGCAGCACGCCGTTGCTGAGCGCCTGGGTGCCGTCCGGCACGGCCACCGAGATGTCGTACGTGGCCTTGTCGGTGGGGTGGTCGTTGCTCGGGTACCACCAGACCGCCGAGTCCGGCTCCTGCGCGACCACGCCGCCATCGGGGGTGCGCGCCCAGGCCGTGAAGCCGTCGATCTTCAGCTCGGACGGCTTGCCCGCGTAACGGACGACGACGCTGATGTCCTTGCCCTTGGGCAGCGGCGCGTCCGGCGTCACCTCCAGCTCGTGCTTGCCGGACGCCTTGAAGGCCGCCTTCCTGCCGTTGACGCGAACCTCGCTGACCTTCAGGCCGAAGTCGAGGTTGAAGCGCGAGAGGTCCTGCGTGGTCTTCGCGAGGAGGGTCGCGGTGCCCTCCAGCAGGTCCGTCTTCGGCTGGTACTTCAGGCGCAGGTCGTAGTGGGAGACGTCGTACCCGCCGTTGCCGCTCTCGGGGTAGTAGGAGTCACCCACGCCCGGCGCGCCGGGGGAGTAGTCGGCAGCCGATGCCGGGATCGCCAGCAGCAGGCTGAGCGCGGCGGCGCCCGGCACGAGGAGTCTGTGACGCACGAGTCCTCCAACTCGTCGGAGAGGCCGGTCGGTTCCGGCCTTCGTGGGGGGTGGTGCCGACCCTGGTCGGGGTCGCTCCCGACCCTATGTACTCGCGCGTCCCACGTCAGGTGCATGGCCATATCTGACACATGACCGACATCATGCCGTCATGGTCACTTCCCTGCCTGCTACGTAGGGAAGTCCTGTCTATTGAAGGCTTGTCTTGGGCACGCCGACGATCAGGTGAATGGGTGTGCACGCACCGCACCGCAGGATGTACTCCTGGCTTTGGCGCAGCATCATCCTGTGGAGAGAGCCATGTACATCCGTAGCACCATGACCGCCTGCGGCCTCGCCGCCGCGGCGATCGCCGGCGGAGCCGGCAGCGCCGTCGCGATCGGCGACGGCCCGACCAGCCTCAGCGGCAACGGCGCGCAGTCCGCGTTCGGCAACTCGACGACCCACGGAAAACTGAGCGCGCAGTTCGGGGCGGTCCAGGGCACGCTGAACGCGCTGTGCCTCGGGGTGCCGGCGAAGGCCAATGTCGGATCGCTGGTGGGCATCCTGGTGCCGGTCACGGTCCAGGACGTCAACGTCCTCGCCTCCCCGCAGAACCAGCAGTGCGCCGACAACTCCGGCCAGTCCTCCGGCACCGATCAGTAAGCCATTTCCGTTCGGACACAGACTCTTACGTCGCCCCGGGAGCCCGCGCTACGGTCCCGCGGGTGACCATACGCACGCGGCTGGGCCGCATACCGTGGCAGGCGTTCGTCGTGGCGGCCACCGCCGCCCTGCTGGCCGTCCTGCTCCCACCCGCCGACAGCGCGCGGGCCACTACCGGTGAGACGCGGGCCGTCACCGGTGAGAGCAGACCCGTGTACTCCTACGACCGCGCCATCCGCGAGTCGGTATGGGTGGACACGAAGATCGACGGCGACTCGGACGGCAGGACCGACCGGGTCGCCGTCGACATCGTCCGGCCCCGCGAACCCGCGCAGCAGGGCCGCCGCATACCCGTGATCATGGACGCGAGTCCGTACTACTCCTGCTGCGGCCGCGGCAACGAGAGCCAGAAGAAGACCTACGGCGCCGACGGCCGCCCCGTGCAGTTCCCGCTCTTCTACGACAACTACTTCGTGCCGCGCGGCTATGCGACGGTCCTGGTCGACCTGGCCGGCACCAACCGCTCCGACGGCTGCGTGGACGTCGGCGGCCGCTCCGACGTGCAGTCCGCCAAGGCCGTCGTGGACTGGCTGGCCGGGCGGGCCCGCGCGTACGACGCCCGTACCGGCGGGAAACGGGTCACCGCCGACTGGTCCAACGGCAGGACCGGCATGATCGGCAAGAGTTACGACGGCACGGTGGCCAACGGCGTCGCCGCCACCGGTGTGCCGAACCTCAAGACCATCGTGCCCATCGGCGCCATCTCCTCCTGGTACGACTACTACTTCTCCCAGGGCGCGCCGCTCTACGACTCCGGCCCCGAGTGGCTGTCGGACTACGTCGAGAGCCCCGCGGCCCGCGACCGCTGCGCCGCCGTCCAGAAGCAGCTCGTGGACGGCGCGCCGCGCAACGGTGACTGGACGGACCTGTGGTCCGCGCGCGACTACGTGAAGGACGCGCGCAAGGTGAAGGCCAGCGTCTTCGTGGTGCACGGCATGCAGGACCTCAATGTCCGCACCAAGCACTTCGGGCAGTGGTGGGACGCGCTGGCGAAGCACGGGGTGGAGCGCAAGATCTGGCTCTCGCAGACCGGGCACGTCGATCCGTTCGACTTCCGGCGCGAGGACTGGGTTCCCGCCCTGCACCGGTGGTTCGATCACTACCTGATGGGTTACGAGAACGGCGTCGACCGCGCCCCGATGGCCGACATCGAGCGGGCGCCGGGGGAGTGGTCGACGGACCGCGTCTGGCCCGCGCCCGGCACGGCCGCCCGGACCACCCTGCGCCCCGGTACGGGCGACGCGCCCGGTGTCGGCGTGCTCGGCAGCCGGCCGGCCCCGTCCGGCGCGACCGAGACCTTCACCGACGACCCGAAGCTGAGCGAGACCGACTGGGCGGCGCACGCCGACCAGCCGACCGCGGAGAAGGCCGCGTTCAGCACCGCGCCGCTGGCGGCACCGCTGCGCCTGTCCGGCTCCGGCAAGGTCACCGTGACCGCCACCCCGTCCACCGCCACCGCCCACCTGTCGGCCGTACTGGTCGACCTCGGCCCCGCCACCATCCGCGACTACGCGGGCCAGGGCGAAGGCATCACCACGCTGGACCGGCGCACCTGCTGGGGCGCGAGCCGGGACGGCGACAGCGCCTGCTTCAAGGAGACCGCGCCCGACACCGAGAAAGTGCAGCAGACCGTCTTCAGCCGCGGCTGGGCCGATCTGGGCACGTACGCCGACCCGCACAAGGGCCGTCCGCTGACGCCCGGAAAGCCGTACACGATCACCCTGGACCTGGCCGCCACCGACCATGTCGTGCCCGCCGGGCACCGCCTCGCGCTGATCGTCGGCGGCACGGACGCCGGGCTCATCGACCCGCCGTCCACCCGCCCGACGCTCACCCTCGACCTGTCCCGCACCAAGGCCGAACTGCCGCTGACGGGCGCCGCGCACGCCCTCTCCGGTACGCCGAAGGCCCCGCACACCGGGGCAGGGCCGCTCGCCGGACTGGACGCGCCGCGCCTCGGCCGGCCCGTGCCGGACGCCCGCTGACCACCGGGCCGGGGCCGCATCGTACGCATGTGGCCCCGGCCCGGAGCACCCTGTCCGCTCCACCTATGGGAGGCACCGCTTCGTGAGGTACAGATTCCGCGCCGCGCTCCTCGGCGCCGTCACCACCGCGCTCACCACGGCCTTCCTGGCCGGTCCCGCCCCGGCAGCGGCCGCGGCCACCGCGCACGACGGCCCCCGTACCGGCTTCGAGACCAGCGACGGCCCTCGTACCGGCTTCGAGACCAGCGACGGCGCGCGCTGGACCACCCAGCCCGAGGAGCAGGAGTTCCTCGCCCGCGTCGACCGGGACAGCGCGCGCACGCGCGTCGACCGCATCGGCTCGACGAAACAGGGACGCCCGCTCCAGCTCGTCCGCATCGGCGCCGCACAGCCGCCCACCGCCGACCGTGTACGCCGCGGCAACTCCGTCCTGCTGATCTGCTCCCAGCACGGCAACGAGCCCTCCGGGCGCGAGGCGTGCCTGTCCACGGTACGAAACCTCGCCTACGCCACCGACGCGGCCACCCGCCGCTTCCTGGAGCACACCAGCGTCCTCGTCCTCCCGACCGCCAACCCCGAGGGCCGGGCCGCGAACACCCGCGGCAACTCCGACGGCGTGGACATCAACCGCGACCACCTCGCCCTGAAGACCGCCGAGGCCCGCACGATGGCCACGGTATTCCGCGACTACCGCCCCGACACGATCTATGACCTGCACGAGTACGGAGCCACCCCGCCGTACTACGACAAGGACCTGCTGTCCCTGTGGCCGCGCAGCCTCAACACCCCGGACGCGGTGCACGAGGAGGCCGGCACGCTCTCCGAGCGATACGTACGCCCCACCGTGCAGGACAGCGGCTTCAGTACCGGCATCTACGGCATCTGGACCGATCCGGAGACCGGCGAGCCCGTCAAGCAGGTGGCGGGCGACGGACAGGAGCGCATCCTGCGCAACACGGCAGGCGTGAAGAACTCCGTCGGGCTGCTCGTCGAGACCCGTACGACGCCGCTCACCCAGGCCGAGAAGGACGATCCGGCCGTGAACAACCGGCGCCGGGTGAGCTCCCAGCTCGCCGGGCTCAAGGGCGCGTTCGCCTTCCTCGGGGAGCGCCGTGGCCGGATCGAGGCGGCCACCACCGCGGCGCGGCTGGCAGGCTACGCGGACCGCGGGCCCGTCTACTTCGGCGGCGCCGACAACGACCCGGCGACGGACGAGCAGACCCTCCAGGACCCGCCGTGCGGTTACCGGCTGGACGAGAAGAGCTATGCGGAGGTCGGTGACGAACTCGCGCTGCACGGCATACGGGTCGAGCGTGACGGCGACGGCGCCCTCGTCCGGCTGCGCCAGCCCCTGCGCGCGCTGGTGCCCCTGCTGCTCGACGCACGATCCGCAGATCACCTTACGGACGCGAAGCCGTCAACCGGGTGTTGAACTGTGGTAGGGGGTAATGGCCAGGAGAAATCCAGCCCATCGAAAGGTCACCACGTGACGGACAGAGAGAACGAAACGGAGGGCGGGAGCGGGCCAACGGCCCCGATCGATCTGCCCTCGGAGGCGCAACGTGCCCTGCCCGCCCGGACCGACCGCACGGTCTTCGGCGTCACGGCACTGCTCACCCTGGCCTTCATCGTCTGGGGAGCGACCTCCACCAAGTCACTCGAGAACGCGTCGAGCACGATGCTCGACTGGGTCATCAAGAACGGCGGCTGGGCCTTCGTCCTGGCCGCGTCCGCTTTTGTGATCTTCGCGATCTGGCTGGCGATCAGCAAGTACGGACGCATCACGCTCGGAGCGGAGGGCGAGCGGCCCGAGTTCCGTACGGTCTCCTGGATCGCGATGATGTTCAGCGCCGGTATGGGCATCGGCCTGATGTTCTACGGCGTGAGCGAGCCGCTGGGGCACTTCAGCACCCCGCCGCCGGGCACCCACCCCGATGACGCCGCGCAGGCCATGGACACGGCGATGGCCACCACGCTGTTCCACTGGACGCTGCACCCGTGGGCGATCTACGCGGTGGTCGGGCTCGGCATCGCGTACAGCACCTTCCGGCGGGGCCGCAGGCAGACGATAAGTGCCGTCTTCACACCGCTGATCGGGGCCCGGCGGGCCAACGGAGCGGGCGGCCGGGTCATCGACATCCTCGCGATCTTCGCGACGCTCTTCGGCTCGGCCGCCTCGCTGGGTCTGGGGGCGCTGCAGATCGGTAGCGGTATCAAGGTGCTCGGCTGGAAGGACAGCGTCAGCACGACCCTGCTGGTCACCATCATCACCGTGCTGACGGTCGCGTTCATCCTCTCCGCGGTCTCCGGCATCGCCAAGGGCATCCAGTGGCTGTCCAACATCAACATGGTGCTGGCGCTGATCCTGGCCGTCTTCGTCTTCATCGCGGGGCCGACCATCCTCATCCTGAACATGGTGCCCACCAGCGTCGCCACCTTCTTCGACGAACTGCCGCAGCTGGCCGGCCGTACGGGCGCCAGCAGCGGTGCGGGCGTCGACGCCTGGCTGCGCAGCTGGACGGTCTTCTACTGGGCGTGGTGGATCTCCTGGACGCCCTTCGTGGGCATGTTCATCGCGCGCATCAGCCGGGGCCGCACGATCCGTCAGTTCGTCGGCGGCGTCATCCTGGTGCCCAGCGTCGTGAGCCTCATCTGGTTCGCGATCTTCGGCGAGTCCGCGATGTTCCTGAAGGAGCACAAGCAGCTGTCGGACACCTCCTCCGTGGAGGGCCAGCTCTTCGATGTGCTGCACCAGTACCCGGTCGCCACTCTCATGAGCGTGCTTGTCATGATCCTGGTCGGCATCTTCTTCGTGTCCGGTGCGGACGCCGCGTCCATCGTGATGGGCACCCTGTCCCAGAAGGGAACGATGGAGCCCACCCGGCCCGTCGTCATCTTCTGGGGCGTGGTCACCGGAGCGGTCGCCGCGATCATGCTGCTCATCGGCGGCGGCAGCGGTGACGCCCTCACGGGCCTGCAGAACCTCACGATCCTGGTCGCCGCGCCGTTCACCCTGGTCATGATCATGATGTGTTGGGCGCTGCTGAAGGACCTGCGGAGCGATCCGCTCATCGTCCGCGGCCAGATCGGCGAGGAGGTCATCGAGGCCGCGGTCGTGGCCGGACACGAGAAGTACGAGGGCGACTTCGAGATCCGGATCGGGCCGGCCACCGGCGGCTCGGCGAAGGAGACGACGGTCGTCAGCGACACGGACGGCCCTGCTCCGGCGGGTACGGGGAAGGACTGATCAGCGACTGATCCCCGACTGATCCACGGGCGCGTCATCGGAGCGGAGGGCCGTTGTGCCCTCCGCTCCCGCGTGTTCGGACGCGCTCAGGCCGCCGCCTCCAGCAGCCGGAGCACCTCGTCGGCGCAGCCCCACGCCACCGTGACGCCCGCGCCGCCGTGCCCGTAGTTGTGCACGCACAGCCTGCCGCCGGGCAGCCGCTCGGCCTCCAGGCGCACCGCGGGCCGGGCCGGGCGCAGCCCCACCCGCTGCGCGAGGATCCGCGCGTCGGCCAGCCCGGGGTGGATGCGGGCACAGCGCTCCACGATCGCCTCGGCGACCGCCGGATCCGGCTCGGTGGACCACGCGCCCTCCACGGCGGTGCCGCCGAGCACCACGCCGTACGGCTGCGGCAGCACGTACGTCGTGACGTCCGTGTGGCCGTCGGCGGCGACGAACCACTCCTCGATGCCCGGGTTCTCCACGATCACCACCTGGCCCTGCACCGGGTGTACTGACGGGTCGGGCACCAGGTCGCGGGCGCCCAGGCCCGAGCAGTTCACCACCGCGCCGGCCTCCCGGGCCAGCGCGTCCAGGGAGTCGGCCGGGCGCCGCTCCACGGTGCCGCCCGCCGCGGCCAGCCGCCGCTCCAGGTAGGCGAGGTGCGTCGGCATGTCCACCAACGGGGTGCGGGCCCGCAGGCCCAGAGGTATCCCGGCGGGCAGCTCTTCAGGGCGCGCGGCGCGCAGCCCCGGTACGGCGTCCCGCCAGCGGTCCGGGACCGACGCCGCCGCCATCGTGCCCGCCACCATCCGTACGCCCGCGCCCTCGGTCTCCGCGAGGCCCGCCAGCGCTTCGTAGCCGCGCACCGACCACTCGACCGCTGCCTCCTCCGGGAGGATGCGGTACGGCCAGCACAGCCCGCCCGCCACGGAGGACGTCGTACCGGCGCCCTGGTCCCGGCTGACCACCCGGACCGCGCGGCCGGTCTCGGCGAGCTGGACGGCGCAGGTCAGGCCGGTGACACCGGCTCCCACCACGATCACATCGTTCGTCATGCGAGGACCGTATCGAGGACCGTATCCGGAGTCTCTTCGGTGGTTTGTGATCTTGACTTAACCCTCCGGCAGCGACCCGGACAATCCCGGCACTTAGGCTGGTACCAGCAGACCGTCGGCCGACGACGCCCCACGGACCGTCCGTACTCGTACGCAGCGCAGACCCCTACGCACCGTCCCGCATCCGTACGCAGCCGACTCAAGGAGGCTCATGCCCCGCGCCGTACCCGTCTGGCTCGCCCACCCCTTCCAGTGGCAGCGGCTGCCCGTGCCGTGGCCGGCGGTGGTCAGAGGGGCGCTGTGCGCCGGGCCGCTGCTGGGCGCGGGCATCGCCACCGGACACCCGGCAGCCGGCGTCCTCGCGGGCCTGGGCGCGATGCTCGCGGGCGTCAACGACCGGCCCGGCACCCGGCGCAGGGGCGTCGTGCACATCGGGCTGCCCGCGCTGGCCGTCGCCCTGGGCATGTTCGCCGGCGCCTCGCTCGCGGACGTCGGCTGGTGGCTGGTGCTCGCCCTCTTCGGCATCGGATTCGTCTCCGGCGCCGGCAGCGTCGCCGGACCCGTGCGCTCCACCGCCGGGATGCAGATGCTGGCCGCCGCGATCCTCGGCGCCGGCATGCCGCTGCCGCAGCTCGAGCCGTGGACCAAGGGCCTGCTGACGCTGGCCGGCGCGGGCTGGCTGCTCCTGCTGCGGCTGGTGCTGCGCTCGCCGCGGCCCCCGGGCGGCTCGCTCAGCGGCG
>NZ_JBEPFC010000059.1:0-40887 GCF_040301705.1 Streptomyces sp. NPDC000151
GGCGGCGGAGCCGGCGACGGCGGCGATGCGCCACCAGCCGGCCGCCTCGTCGGCGTACCCGCGCTGGTGCAGCAGGACTCCGAGGTTGTTGGCGGCGGCCCGGTCGCCCGCGACGGTGGCGGCGCGCAGGCACGGTTCGGCGCCGTCCAGATCACCGCGGCGCAGCAGCATCGCGCCGAGCATGCTCGCCGCCCCGGGGTCGCCCGCGGCGGCGGCCTGCCGGTGGCCCACCTCGTCCATGGCCTCGGTCGCCTCGGGCGACTCCGTGGCGTCGGCCGTTTCGGCCATATCGGCCGCGTCCCTCGCGGGCGGCGGCAGCTCGGATTCGCGCCCGTCGTCGGGCGCATGCACAAATGGTCCTGTCTCCAACAACCTTGCCTTGTCCCCCATAAGGGCCATCGTCGCACCACCCGAAGCCCGGGTACACCTGGTATACCGCAGCCAGTGAGGTCACTTCAGCGTTTTGTCGACTTCCCGACACGACGACATGCCAAACGCTCAGGACACCAGTCTCCCCAATGCGGGTGGTTTAACGCGCACATACCTGACGACACGCATGACGAAGGCCCGGATCCTTGCGAATCCGGGCCTTCATCTTTTCAGTAGCGGGGACAGGATTTGAACCTGCGACCTCTGGGTTATGAGCCCAGCGAGCTACCGAGCTGCTCCACCCCGCGCCGTTGTGTATTTAAGGTACCACGGCGCGGAGGTGGAGCCATAATCCGCGGTCAGCCGCCCTGCTTGTCCCCCTTGTCCGCACCGCCCTTGTCCGACGAACCGGCCTTCTCCCCCGCCTTCTTCTCCGCGGCGGCGGCCCGGTCCAGCGCGGCCTTCAGCTTCTTCTGCGCCTCGCCGTAGCCGGCCCAGTCGCCCGACTCGCGGGCCTTCTCGCCGTCCTCGTACGCCTGCTGGGCGTCGTCCAGGGCGCCCTGCACCGTCTGGTCCGAGGGCGGTGTCGTACTGCCCGTGTCCGGCGGCGTGGTCTCCTCGTCGCCGTCGCCGACGTTCGGTGCCTTCTTCCCGAACACCACGTCCAGCGCCTCACCGAGGCTGTTCTCGAAGGCGGCCTTGTTGCCGTAGCTGACGAGCACCTTCTTCAGCAGCGGGTAGTTGGTGCCCGCGCCGCGCAGATAGACCGGCTCGACGTACAGCAGGCCGCCGTCCAGGGGGACGGTGAGCAGATTGCCGTACTCGATCTCCGAGTCGCCCTTCTTGAGGATGTTGAGCGTCTTGGCGACCGTGTCGTCGGAGTTGAACTTCGACTGCACCTGCTGTGGCCCGGGGACCGTGGTCTCGGACGGGAGTTTGAGGATTCTGATCTTCCCGTAGTCCGGACTCTTGGCGTTGGCGTCGACCGCCATGAACGCCCCGAGGTTGTCCCGCTTGTTGGGCGTGAACGTCGTCGTCAGCGAGAACGTCTGGTTCTTCTGGTCCGGCATCTTCATACTGAGGTAGTACGGCGGAACCGCGGTCGCCGACTTGGTCGTCGGGTCGTTCGGGATCTGCCAGCGCTCGCTGCCGGTGTAGAAGGTGTTCGCGTCGGTGACGTGGTACGTGGTCAGCAGCTGGCGCTGCACCTTGAAGAGGTCCTGCGGGTACCGCAGGTGCTCCATCAGCTGGTTGCTGATCTTCGACTTGGGCTCGACCGTGCCGGGGAACGCCTTCATCCAGGTCTTCAGGACCGGGTCCTTCTTGTCCCACTGGTAGAGCTTGACCGAGCCGTCGTACGCGTCGACCGTCGCCTTGACGGAGTTGCGGATGTAGTTGACCTGGTTCTGCTGGGCGACCACCGCGCGCTGGCCGTCGGTCAGCGAATCCGCCGTGGTGTCCCCGAGCGTGGTCCGCGAGGAGTACGGATAGCCGTTGCTCGTGGTGTACGCGTCGACGATCCACTTGATGCGGCCGTCGACCACCGCCGGATACGCGTCGCCGTCGATGGTGAGCCACGGCGCGACCGACTCCACGCGCTCCTTGGGCGTGCGGTTGTACAGGACGCGCGAGCCCTCGCCGATGGCGCCCGAGTACAGGATCTGCGGCTCGCCGAAGGCCACGGCGTACGCCGCGCGGTTGACCGGGTTGGCGAGGTTCACCCCGCTCTTGCCCTTGTAGCTGTAGCTCTTCTCGCCGCTGTCGTCGGAGTAGTCCAGCTCCTGCTGCGGCCCGCCGACGATGGAGTACTGCGTGGTCTTCTCGCCGTAGTAGACGCGCTGCTCGTGCTTGGGGAGGTGGCCCTTGGCGGGGAGGTTCTTCTCGGTGTAGTCCGGCTCGCCCTCATTGACCGTGCCGGTCCCCTTGGCGGTGACCGCGCCGTACCCGTGGGTGTACTTGAAGTGGTCGTTGATCCAGTTGCGCTCGGGGATGCCGGCGATGTTCAGCTCGCGCAGGCCGATGACGGTGTCCTGCTCCTTGCCGGCGCCGTCCTTGTACCGGTCGACGTCGAGCGTGGCGGGGAACTGGTAGTACCCGCGGACCTGTTGCTGCTGCTGGAAGGTGGGCGAGACGACGTTCGGATCCAGCAGGCGCATGCTCGCCGTGGTGTCCGCCGCGTCCCGCAGCCGCTCGTTGTCCGTCTTGTCCTTGGGCTTGTAGTCGCCCTTGTAGCCCGTGACGTGGGAGCCGTCGATGCCGTACGCGTCCCGCGTGGCCTTGATGTTCTCCTTGATGAACGGCGCTTCCTTGGCCTGCTCGTTGGGCTGGACCTGGAACTTCTGCACGATCGCCGGGTACAGCCCGCCGATGAGGACCGCCGAGAGCACCATCAGGCCGAAGCCGATGACCGGCAGCTGCCAGGTCCGCCGCCACAGGGTGGCGAAGAAGAGCACGGCACAGATGGCGGCGATGAAGAACAGGATCGTCTTCGCCGGCAGGTAGGCGTGCGCGTCGACGTACCGCAGGCCCGTCCAGCCCTCGGCGGACTTCAGGCCGCTGGACTTCACCGCGAGGCCGTACCGGTCGAGCCAGTACGCCATCGCCTTGAGCGACACGAAGATGCCCAGCAGCACCGACAGGTGGCCCGTGGCCGCGGCGGTGGCGCGGGAACCGGGGCTCGTGACGCGCAGGCCGCCGTACAGGTAGTGCGTGAGCGCCGCGGCGATCAGGCACAGCACCACACAGGCGAAGCCGAAGCTCAGCAGGAAGCGGAACCACGGCAGGTCGAAGGAGTAGAAGGAGATGTCCTCGTGGAACTGCGGGTCCTTCTGGCCGAACGGCACGCCGTTGACCCACTGCAGCCAGGTGCGCCACTGGCTGGAGGCGGACGCGCCGGCGATCAGGCCGACCAGCGCGGTGACCGCGACCAGCACCCACTTCTTGTAGGGCGCGATGCTCATGCGGTAGCGGTCCAGGCTCTGCTGCTCCAGCGACATGGCGCTGAGCGGCGGGCGGAGCCGGTGGGCCAGCCAGACGTTGACCCCGATGGCGGCCGCCATCAGCACGCCGAAGAAGAAGAACAGACCGATCTTGGTCCACAGGGTCGTGGTGAAGACCGAGGAGTACTTCACCGAGCGGTACCACAGCCAGTCGGTCCAGAACCCGGAGAACATCACGAAGAGCATGGCCAGCACAGCCAGCACGCCCAGGGTCAGGAGCCCGGTCCGCATCCGCCGGGACGGGCGGCCCACTCTCGTCCGTGGCCCGGCGGGGCCTGAGCCGCGGTCCGGCATCTGGAAAGCCAAGGTGCGCACCTCGAAGTTCGCTGTCGTATGAAGCGGGCCCGGTGATAGTAGGACCCACTCTTGCAACTTACTAAGGCTTTACCCGGTTCCCGTTTTCCGGGAAGTTCAGGGCACGATATTCCACATGACCAACCTCCCCGTTGACGGCACCCCTCTCGCCGCCGACCCACTGACCCGCGCCGTGCTCGAAATCGACGAGTACGCCGCCGGGATCGGCTGGGACCAGCCCGCCCGACTGTTCGCCCTCGTAGACACCGCGCGCCTGCGCGACGAAGAGCCCGCGCTCGCCGCCCAGCTGGGCATCGACGAGAACGCCGACGCCTCCCTGACCCCCGTGGAGCAGGACGAGGTCCCCCCGACCGTCCCGCTCGACGAATTCCTCGGCACCATCGCCTGGCCCGACGCGGTGGCCGGCTGCGCCATGACCGTGGAGCGGCTGATGCTGCCGCCGTCCGCCGAGGAGTCCGTGCCGGCCGGCATGGACGAGGACGCGCTCGCCAAGTGGGTCGCCGAACACCCCGAACGCCAGGAGGTCCGGATGACCGTGGCGGTGCTGCGCGACGGCCGGCGCGAGTCGGCGCTGCGGCTGCGCGAGAAGGACTCCACCGCCGAGGTGCTCACCGGAGCCGATCTCGTACCGGGCCTGGCGGAGGCCCTGACGGCGACGTTCGAGGAGTAGCCGGTCCAGCGCCCCGGGGGGCTCGGCGGCTCAGGGGCGCGCTCGCGGGGGGCTCGGGGCGCTTACGGGGGCTCGGGGCGCTTACGGGGGGCTCGGGGCGCTTACGGGGGGCTCGGGGCGCTCGGCAGGAGCGCCCGTACGGCCCCGAGCTGCCGTCAGGAGTGCGCGGCAGGCGTGCAGCTGGGCAAGTGCGCCGTGTCGCCCTTGCGGATCTTCGTCAGCGCCTGCATCGCGTCGTGAATGGTGTTCACCTTGACGAGCCGGAGCCCGTCCGGGGTGTCCTTGGCCGCGGTGGCGCAGTTGTCCTTCGGGGTGAGGAAGTACGCGGCGCCCTTGTCGCGGGCCGCGACGATCTTCATGGAGATGCCGCCGATCGGCCCGACCCTGCCCTTGTCGTCGATCGTGCCCGTGCCCGCCACGAAGTTGCCGCCGGTCAGGTCGGTGGGCGTGAGCTTGTCGACGATCCCGAGGGCGAACATCAGGCCCGCGCTCGGACCGCCGACATCGGCGAGCTTGATGTCGATGTCGAACGGGAACGTGTGATCGAGGCCGGCCTGGATGCCGACGATGGCCCGGCCGTCCGTGGCCTTCTTGGTCGTCAGCGAGACCTGGCGGCCGCCGGAGGGCTTCTCGCCCTTCTTCTCCGCCGCGGCCGCTTCCTTGGCCGGGACCAGCGTGAAGCTGACCTTCTCGCCCGCCTTGCGCTTCGTGACCAGCCCGGCGACGTCCGCCGGCCGCTTCACCGCCGTACCGTCCACCGCCTTGATGACGTCACCGGCGTGCAGCGTGCCGTCGGCCGGGGTGTCCTTCATGACCGAGGCGACCACGACCTGTGAGTTCACCGGGATGTGCAGCTCGTCCAGGGCCGCCACCTTGGCGCTCTCCTGGGACTGGCTGAACTCCTCGGCGTTCTCCTGGTCGGCCTGCTCGGCCGTCTGGTTGTCCGGGTAGAGCGTCTTGTGCGGCACCACGGCGCTGTCGTGCGCCAGCCAGCCGTACGCCGCCTCGAAGAGGTTCATGCGGTAGTCCGGGCCGGTGACGCGGACCGTCGTCATGTTGAGATGACCGGACGTCGGGTACGTCTTGCGGCCGTCGATCTGCAGCACCGGCTCGCCCGCGTGATCGCCGAGGGTGTTGACCGTGGGCCCCGGCGTCATCTGCGCGTACGGCACGGGAATCAGCACCCCGGCGCACAGCAGCGCGATCAGCATGAGGGTCGAAGCGAGGAGCGTCGCGGTCCGGCGTGGCATGGAACGACAGTACGGGACGGGTATGACAAGCGGCCCGCGGGGCCGTCCGTACGGGGCTCAGGCCGCGTCGGAACGGACCTCCACGGGCGGCACGTCCTCGCGCTCCATGGCCTCCCGGAAACGGGCGTACCCGGCGAGCTCCGCGACGTCCCCGGCCTTGCGGTACCTCATGGTCCAGGTACTCCACACGACGGCGGCCAGTGCGGCGAGAACCGGAATCACCAACCAGAGAAGCGCACCCATAGCGGCCTCCCGACCCCTTGTACACAACCGCAACGACGAATAAGCAGATTAACCATCCGACAGCTCAACGCTCAGGCCCGGGGGCGGGTTACGCAACCGGAGGACGATGTCGGCTGTCCGGCTGATCACCGGGCGTCTGCGGCGGGGCGCCCGTAGAGGGCGCGTACCCACTTACGGGCAGCTCACCGCTCCCGTGCGCCCCATGAATGCGTCCTACACGCTTTCTTTACGCCATGGGAGCGAACCGACCACGTCGCGCGCCCCGAGAGGGCTGCGCTAGGCCCCCACCCACTCCTCTGTCCCGTCCGAAAACGTCTGGTGCTTCCAGATCGGGACCTCGTGCTTGAGGTCGTCGATGAGCCGTCTGCACGCCTCGAACGCTTCCCCCCGGTGCGGGCAGGACACCGCCACGACGACCGCGAGGTCACCGATGCGCAGATCCCCCACTCGGTGGACCGCGGCCAGCGCCCGGACGGGGAATTCCGCGGCCACCTTCTCCGCGACCCGGCGGAGCTCCGCCTCGGCCGTCGGGTGTGCGGAGTAGCCGAGCCCGTCGACGTCCGAGCCGCCGTCGTGCGAGCGGACGGTGCCGACGAACAGGGCGGTCCCGCCGGACGCGGCGTCCCCGACGGCCGTGAACACCTCGTCCACGGACAGCGGCGTGTCCCGGATGCCCAGCAGCCGGATCGGATCCGCCGTCCCCTGCTCACCGGGGTGATCGGGGTGCGGCGACGGGTGGTGGTTCGTACCAGACATGGGCCCATCGTGCCCCACGGACGCGGCGCGGGGGAATGGCTGTTTCACCTGGTGTACCGACCGCCTTATGGAGGGTCCTACCAGACCGTAGGGGGACTGCTGCCGTGTACGGACGACGCATTCCCGCCGTCCGGAGGGAGCCGCCGCTTCCGTACGGTTCCCGGCACTCCTGTGGCGCGCGTGCCCCGAGAGGCGCCGCCGCGCTGGCTCAGAGGCGCCGCCGGGCCTTACGGGCGCGGCGTACGAGCGCGGCGGTACCCAGCAGCGCGACGGTCGCCCCCGCAGCACCGGCGGCGGTGGCGTCCTTCCGGCCCAGCCGGCGCCCGGCCACCGTGTGCCGCCCCGCGACCTCCTCCAGGAGCTCGGCGAGCACCTCTTCATTGGTCCAGCCGGGCCGCCAGCCCGCTTCGTGCAGCCGGCTGCCGCTGACCACCCACGGGTGCATCGTGTACGCCAGGTCGCCGGCGGGCGAGGGCGTGAGCCCGATCCGGTGCAGCCGGGCGGCGGCGCCGAGGGCCACCGAGGAGGGCAGCTCCATCCTGCGGATGCCGGTGAGCTCCTCGACCTCCTCCTGCTCCAGCCAGCCGTCGCAGCCCACGGCCAGCTCGCCCTCGACCTTCTCCAGCGCGGCGTACTCCAGGGCGCTCACCAGGTCCTCCACGTGGCAGAACTGCCAGGTGGGGCGGGAGCCCGCGACGACCAAGAGGCGCGGTGACTCGAAGTACCGGGTCAGCGCGGTGTCGGTGCCGCCCACGAGGACGGCGGGGCGCAGCACGGTGACGTTCAGTCCGGGGTGGGCGCGCGGCGCCCGGTGCGCCAGCCGTTCGATCTCCATGAGGTCGCCGACCCCGGTGGCGTCCGCGGTCGCGCGCAGTTCGGCGTCCTCGGAGAGCGGGACGTCGTTGTCGGGCAGCGCCCCGTAGACCATCGCGGAGGTGCACAGGACGACCCGGTGCACGCCGGCCGCGGCGGCCGCGGTCAGGACGGTCTGGGTGCCGCGCACGTTGTACGCGGTGCGCGCTGCGGGGTCGGTCTCCAGGTCGAGGTCGAGCGCCAGGTGGACGACGACGTCGGCGCCCCGGAGCTTCTCGGCGATGGCGGGGTCGCGGACATCCAGTACGTGCCAGTCGGCGTCCTCGTCGTCCCCGCGCCGCTCATCGATGGCCACGACCCGCTTGACCTCATCGGACTCCAGCAGGGCGCGGGTCAGCAGCGCGCCGATGCCGGAGGCGGCGCCGGTGACCGCCACGACGGGGCGGTGCTGCGGCGCTGCTGCCGCGGGGACGGTCGTATCGGGCGTCTTCTCGGGCCTGGCAGCACTGTTTCGCGCTGCGCGAACGGTCGGATCTGGGGAACTCACCGGGCGTCTCCAGCGGTTGTCTTCAGTACGTATGCGCACCGGCGCGTACGGACCAGCGTGCGTCCATCCTGCCGCAGGCACCCCGACAGCCAAGCACCGAGCCCCGGAGCGGCGCGGGTGTCACAGGGGGCGCCGGACCGTCTTCTCCGCGGCCGCGGAGAACGGCCGGACACCCTCTAGGCTGGAAGGGAATGTCGGGCAGCCGCCGTCGGCCCGGGGCCGGCGGCCCTACGAGCCGAGGAAACCCGTGAGTGACAACCCATTCGGATTCGGCCTTCCGCCGGAGGAGCCGGAGGACGGCGACAACGGCAAGCAGAAGGGCGGCCAGGGAGGTAACCAGGGCCCCGCGAATCCGTTCGGGTTCGGCGGCGGGAGCGGCGGCGCGGACAATCCGTTCGCGGCGCTCTTCGGCGGCATGGGCGGGCCCGGGGGCGAGATGAACCCTGGCGACCTCGGAGCCGCCTTCCAGAAGCTCGGCCAGATGCTCTCGTACGAGGGCGGCCCGGTGAACTGGGAGATGGCCAAGGACATCGCGCGCCAGACGGTGGCGCAGGGCGCCCCGGACGGCAGCAAGGACGCCAGCGTGTCGCCCGGTGACCGGGCCGCGGTCGAGGAGGCCGTGCGCCTGGCGGACCTGTGGCTGGACGGCGTGACGTCGCTGCCGTCGGGCGCGGGCAGCGTGGTCGCCTGGAGCCGCGCCGAGTGGGTCGAGGAGACCCTCCCGGTGTGGCAGGAGCTGGTCGACCCGGTCGCCGAGCGCGTCGGCGCCGCGATGGGCGACGTGCTCCCCGAGGAGATGCAGGCCATGGCCGGCCCGCTGCTCGGGATGATGCGCTCCATGGGCGGTGCGATGTTCGGTACCCAGATCGGGCAGGCGCTCGGCACGCTGGCCGGCGAGGTCGTCGGTTCCACGGACGTCGGGCTGCCGCTGGGCCCGTCGGGCAAGGCCGCCCTGCTGCCGGGCAACGCCGAGGCGCTCGGCTCCGGCCTGGGTGTGCCGCCCGAGGAGGTGCGGCTGTACCTGGCCCTGCGCGAGGCCGCCCACCAGCGTCTCTTCGCCCACGTACCGTGGCTGCGCTCGCACCTCTTCGGTGCGGTCGAGGGCTACGCACGCGGCATCAAGGTCGACACCAGCAAGCTGGAGGACGCGGTCGGCCAGCTCGACCCGGCGCATCCGGAGCAGCTGCAGGACGCGCTGCAGCAGGGCATGTTCCAGCCCGAGGACACCCCGGAGCAGAAGGCCGCGCTGGCCCGTCTGGAGACGGCGCTGGCGCTCGTGGAGGGCTGGGTGGACGCGGTGGTGCACGCCGCGGCGGCCCCGCACCTGCCGTCGGCCGACGCGCTGCGCGAAACGTTGCGGCGGCGCCGGGCGACCGGCGGCCCGGCCGAGCAGACCTTCGCCACGCTCATCGGCCTGGAGCTGCGCCCGCGGCGCCTGCGGGACGCCTCGCGGCTGTGGGCCTCGCTCACGGACGCGCGCGGCCTGGAGGGCCGGGACGCGCTGTGGTCGCACCCGGACATGCTGCCCACGGCGCAGGACCTGGACGACCCGGACGGCTTCGTGCACCGCGAGCAGCTGGACTTCTCCGAGCTGGACAAGATGCTCGGCGAGGCGGCGAGCGGCGCGGCCGGGGGCGGCACTCCGGACCTGACCAAGCGCGAGGGCGCCGAGGGCGAGCGCTCCGAGGGCGACGGTTCCGAGCGCAAGGACGGCGACGAGGGCGACGGCGCCAAGTGACCGTCGGCCTTCATGAGGACGCGGCGCGGGTCCTGAAGGAGTGGCCCGCGCCCGCTCCCGACCAGGAGCGGCTGCGGCTGGCGTATCTGGATCACCTGGCCGCGTACCCGGACGGCATGTGGAAGCCCTGCGGCGACGGGCACATCACCGCCAGCGCCCTGGTGGTCGACCCGTCGCGCGGCCGGGTGCTGCTCACGCTGCACAAGAAGCTGCGGATGTGGCTGCAGATGGGCGGCCACTGCGAGCCCGAGGACGCCACGCTGGCGGACGCGGCGCTGCGCGAGGCGCGCGAGGAGTCCGGCATCGCCCGGGGGCTGACGCTGCTGCAGGGCGGCCCGGTGCGCCTGGACCGCCATCACACGCCCTGCGCGTGGCACTTGGACGTGCAGTACGCCGCGCTGGCCCCGGAGGGCGCCACGGAGGCGATCAGCGACGAGTCGCTGGACCTGCGCTGGTTCGCCTACGAGGAGGTGCCCGACGTGGCCGACGAGTCGGTGGTACGGCTCGTGGAGCGGACGAGGACGCTGCTGTAGGACGCGCGGCGAGCGGGCCCGGCACCGGTTGGTGCCGGGCCCGCTCGCGCGTCCCTGAGACGCCCGGAAGGCGCCCTGCTCAGTTGGTGAAGATGTTGCCCTGGTTCTGCCCG
Organism: Streptomyces sp. NPDC000151; assembly: GCF_040301705.1. Taxonomy (NCBI): domain Bacteria; kingdom Bacillati; phylum Actinomycetota; class Actinomycetes; order Kitasatosporales; family Streptomycetaceae; genus Streptomyces; species Streptomyces sp. NPDC000151. The sequence goes on from NZ_JBEPFC010000059.1 coordinate 10,347, forward strand.
TGGGCGCCGCGCTGCCCCATCCCGTACTGGGCGGCGAGACCCTGCCCGATGACGGCGTTCTGCGGCGGCAGCAGCTCGCTGGGCTGGACGAGCGCGTAGCCCTGTCCGAGGAAGCTGAGCTCCCAGCCCTCGCCCGTGCTGCCGCGGCGCCGCCACACGCCCGAGGAATGCGTCTGCGCCTGCATCTGGACGCGCAGCGAGGTCGACCAGGCGACCACCGCGTCCGCGTCGGCGTTGACGTACTTGTCGGGCGTCACCTGCATCATCAAGGGCTGGCCCGAGGTCATCAGCGCGACCTTGCCCCGCCCCGAGATGTTGAGCTGGTACTTGCCGGTGCCGGAGATGCCGTACTGGCTGTCCACGGAGATGACCTCCCAGTGGAGCGTGGAGTCCAGCGCGAGCACGTAGTTGCTGTCGACGGTCAGCCCGTCGTGGTCGACGTCCACGAGGTGGACGTGCTGGGCGAGGTTGGCCAGGTAGACCGTGCCCTGTCCGGAGACGCGCATCAGGTCCAGGCCCTCGCCGGCCCGGGCGCGCCGCCGCTGCTGGTTCGGGGTCTGGTACTCCCCGTCGAATTCGAGCAGCCCCTGATAGGCGACCATCGTGCCCTTACGGGCGAGCAGGTCCTCGTGACCGGTCAGCGCGACCCGCAGCAACTGCGGGTTCTGCAGCGCGTACCGGTCCTGGGTCTGCGCCTCTGTGTAGGCGAAAAGCGGGCTCTGCATGGTTACGGAAGTCCTCCCCCTCAGCCCCGGGCCCGGAGCCGGTCGGCGCTGTCCTCGCTGGGCTGTACGACCACGAAGCCCTGGCCGGAGAAGCCGAGCTGGTACGCCTCGCCGCTGCCGCGCCCGATCATCGAGGACGCCTTGAAGCTGCGCTTGCCCTTCACGTTCAGGTTCGTCGACCAGGCCACGAGCGCGTCCGGGTCCACGTAGGTCTCGTCCTCACCGCGGCCGCAGTCGACGACGATCGGCGTGCCGCGCGAGGTCAGCGCGACCCATCCGGTGCCCGCGATCCCCACGTTGAACAATCCCTGTCCCGCGAACTTCGCCATCCCCTTGACGCGCTGCACGCCCCACTGGAGGTGCGCGTCGAACGCGAGCAGGTTGGTGCCGTTCACGGAGATGGCGTCGTCGTTGAGATTGAGGCACACGACGTCCGCCCCGTAGTCGGCGAGGTAGAGCAGGCCGTCGCCGCTGGCCTTCATCAGGGGCGCGCCCTCGCCGGTCAGCCACTGGGAGGCCACCTGGCGCACGGCCGGCGGGTTCGGCTCGTACTGGACGAAGCCTTCGTAGGCGACCATCGAGCCGGTGCGGCAGAAGACGTCCTGGCCGCTCTGCATGGCGATCTTCACCATCGCACTGCCGTGGTTCTCCATGCGGGCCACGGGTGCGGTCGGGGCATAGCCCGAAAGCTGCTGCTGAGTCATGACGGGCTCCCTCAGACCTCGTAGGGCTGGACGACGATGAAGTTGCCGGGAGCACCCCGGAACTGGAGGTTCACGGACTCGCCCGAGTGACCGGGGTACGCGCTGCGGCGCAGCCGCACCTGGCTGGAGATGATCACCTGGGAGGCGGCGGACCACGCGACGATGGCGTTGGCGTCCGCGAAGGTGGTCGGCGTGACGGGCAGTACGACGGGCGTGCCGGCGGTCTTCACGACCACCGTGCCGGTGCCCTGGAACTGCATGGTGAACAGCGCGCCCCCGGGGATGCCGTGCCCTTCGATACGGCGCACCTCGTGCTGCAGCGACTCGTCGAAGGCCAGCACGCTCTCGGCGTTGACGCAGATCGCGTCGCCCTGCAGCTCGATGGGGTGCACATGGGCGCTGTCCTCCGCGAAGAAGACCTGGCCCTGGCCGGAGCAGCGCATCAGCTGCATCTCCTGGCCGGTGGCGTTGCCCACGATGCGGCCGCGGAAGCCGGCGCCCTTGTAGCTGAAGTCGACCTTGCCCTGGTAGAGCACCATGCTTCCCTGGCGGGCCAGTACCGGCTGCCCGTCAACGCCGAGGTCGACCCGGATCAGCTTCTCGCTCTGGGGCGTCCAGCGCTGCCCCGTGGCGGCCTCCCGGTACTTCTGCAGCGAGGCCTCCAGCCCGGGGCCGCCCTGCTGCGGCACGGCGTACTGCCCGCTGCCCTGCGGCGCCGGCTGCCCGTAGGCGGGCGGCTGCTGGCCGTACGGACCGGGCTGGGCGGGCGGCGGCACGGCCTGGCCCGGATAGGGCGCGGGCGCTCCATAGGGGGCCGCCGGGGCGGGGGCCCCGTAGGGAGCGGCCTGCCCCTGCTGCGAGCCGTCCTGCGGCGTACCGTACGGCGCCTGCGGCGGTGCGCCGGCCGGCGGCGCCAGGGGAGCGGCGATGGTCGGCGCCGCGTGCAGCTGCGCCTGCCGGTCCTGCTGCGGAGCCACCGGCTGCTGGGGAGCATGGGGCTGCTGCGGCGCGTCCGGCTGCTGGGCGAGGGCGGGCTCGGGCTGCGTGGCGTACGGCTGCGCGGGCTCCGGGACCGTGGGCTGCGGGGCACCGAAGCCGGGTGCCGGGGCCGGGGCGGGAGCCGGGGCCGGCTCGGCGGCCGCGGGCGGCGCGAAACCGGGCGCGGCCTCCGCGGCGGCGGGCGGCGCGAAGCCCGGAACGGCGTCCGGCTGCGGCGCGGCCTCCGCCTCCTCGGCGACCTCACCGCCGAAGTTCTTCAGCAGCGCCTCCAGACCGCCGTCGAACCCTTGTCCGACAGCCGCGAAGCGCCACACGTCCTTCATGTAGAAGTCGCCGAGCATGACGGCGCGCTCGGTACTGAACTCGGTCCCCGTGAAGGAGTACCGCGCGACTTCCTCTCCCCCGGCGACGATCCGGATGTACCCCGGACCGATCTGCGACATCTGCCCCGCACCATCGATCGCCGCGGTGAAGGACAGCTTCTGCACGTGCTGCGGGATCCGGTCGAGCGTGACCCGGAAGGACTCGGTGTCACCGGCCTGCGCACCGAGCTGCTGGAGGGACTCCTCGGGTGACTTCGGCTGGTTGAAGAAGATGAAGTACCGGTCGTCGGACAGCTTTTCGTCGGCGTCGAGGCCGAAACAGCTGATGTCGAAGGTCAGACCGGGACCGGCGATCCGTACGCCCACGTACAGATCCGTCCCTGCGGTCAGGTCACTGATCCTGGCCTTGTGGCCCCGTTGGAATTCCCTGGCCATACGTAACGACCGTCCCCCATCCGAGCTTGATTGCCTTGCACGTCAGGCTAACCGTCGGCCCGGACGCGGCACGATGCCGGGGCTCGACGGTTCTGTCACGAAAGTGACGGTCGGGACGGCCCCGCCGTCACTCGCTGCGCGCTGCGGGCAGGTGCGGCAGCCGATCGGCGGCGACCACTCCTTCGAGGTAGCCGCGCGCCCGCTCCGTACGTGGGTACGCCGTCAACAGCTCCCAGAAGCTGGGACCGTGTCCGGGCACGAGCAGATGGGCCAGCTCGTGCACGAGCACGTAGTCGATGACGTACTCCGGCATCCCCTGCAGCCGGTGCGAGAGCCGGATGCTGCCCTCGGCCGGAGTGCACGATCCCCAGCGGGTGTTCTGGTTGGTGACCCAGCGCACGGACGCGGGGCGGGCCCGGCCGCCCAAGTACTGCGCCGACAGCCGCTCGGCGCGCTCGGCCAGCTCGTCGTCGCCCAGCATCCGCTTGCTCTCCTGGGCGGCCAGCTTGTCCAGCATGACCGTCACCCAGCGACGCTCCTCGGCCTCGGACATCCGGGCCGGGATCAGGACGACGGTCCGGTCGCCCTCTCTGTACGCGGAGACCGTCCGCCGCCGCCGCGAGCTTCTGCGCACCTCGACCGCGCTGGTCGCGGACGCGCGGCTCTGCGGGCTCGCTACGGTCCTGCGCTGCGGGTCGGCGGCACGGTGCGGTGGGTCGGCGGGCACGCCCCGACGTTACCTTCTGGCGCCGGGCGAAGTCCCGTCCCCGAGCCGGGTCGCGGGCGAAACCCTCCATGACGGGTACAGAGACGCTCGGCGCTTGTACGACTAATCGCGCCTTCTGTGGATAACTTCCGGCACCGATCCAGCCTTTGCCGCATGATCGAGCCGTACGCCAGATCCGGACCTCCGCGGACGACCGGAAGGCCGGAAGACCGGAAGGCCCGAAGGCCCGAAGACCACCGCGAAGTCCGTGATCACCGTCCAGAAGTCCGTGACCATCTGCCCGCCCGACGGCACCACTGACCGGCACCGCACCAACGGGGGACGACATGCCGCACCCACACCCGACCATCTCACCACCCACACCGCCCTCAGCACCCGAATCGCCGAAATCCGCCTCCCGCCCCCGCCCTGCCCCTCTCTCCCCCAGCCCCTCGACTCCTCTCCCTTCTCCTCTCCCTTCCCCGCACCCGATGCTCAAGCCGGCTCTGCGGCGCGGCTGGCGGGACAGGGCCACCGTGCGCTTCGGCGTCGCCCCGGCCCACGCCGTGGTGGTGGGCCCGCTGGACAGCGCGACCGGCAGTCTGCTGAGCCTGATCGACGGCACCCGCAGCGTGGAGCAACTGGAGCGCGAGGCCAAGGCGCTGCAGCTGCCGCCGGGTCATGCCCGCGAAATCGTCGGCCGCCTGGACGCCGCCGGGCTGCTGGAGACGCCCGCCCGCGGCACACCGGCGACCGAAGCGCTCCAGGCCGACCTCCCCGCCTTCGACCGGCTGCGCCCCGACCTTGCCGCCCTGTCGGTACGCCATCGCGACTCGGCGGGCGCGGACGAACGGCTGTGGGCGCGCCACTCCGCACGGGTACGGGTGCGCGGCACGGGCCGGGTGGGCGCGTCGATCGCGGCGCTGCTCTCCGCTGCGGGCGTCGGGCAGGTGGACGTGCAGGACGGCGGCCGGGTCGAGCCCTGGGACGTACTGCCCGCCGGATTCCCCGCCGACCGTGTCGGCGAGCGGCGGGACGTGTCCGCCCGCCGCCTGGTCAGCGCCTCCTCTCCATGGACACGACGAACCGGCCCACGCACAGGGCGAACGGGCCGATCCGCCCGGCCCGCCGATGGCGCGTCCGCCCCGCCTGATGAGGCGCCCCTCGCCCTGACGGTGCTCGCCCCACGGGACGGCCTGGCCGCCTACGCCCCCGATCCCCGGCTCGCCGAGTCCTACCTCGCCACCGGCATGCCCCATCTGTACGCGGGCGTGATCGAGGCCACGGCAGTGGTGGGGCCGCTGGTGCTCCCCGGCGACTCGGCCTGCGCCGGCTGCTGGGAGCTGCGCCGGACGGACGCCGAGCCGGCCTGGCCCCGGCTGCTGGCCCAGTGGCGTTCGGGCCGCGCCGCGCCGGTTGTGCCCGCGTGCGACGCGGCGCTGGCCACGACCGTGGCGGGACTCGCCGCGACACAGGTCCTGACGTTCCTCGACGGGCATCTGCCACCCTGTACGGGCGCACGGACGGAGCTTGCGCTCCCTTGTATGAGCTGGGACATCGATCAGATCGAGGCTCATCCCGAGTGCCCTTGTGGCGCGGCGCGCTCCCCTGCCACGGCAGCCGCCTCGGATCCTCGTCCCCGACACGCCACAATGACGGAGTAACCCCACCCGGGGCCAGCGCGAGTTGGAGGGGCGCATGCCGGCACAACCTCACCCAGCGGTCACCGATCCCGCGGACGCCGACCGCGCCGTCCCGGCCGCCTCCACCCACCCCGCCGACCGTTCCGACTCCACCGAACGCTCGGACTCCACCGAACGCCGCTCCGACTCCATCGGCTTCACCGGCATCACCGATGTCATCGATCTTGCTGATACTCGACCGGCCACTCCCACCGAACCGGTCGTGCCAACTGATCCGTCCGCTCTGACCGATCCGACCGCTCTGACTCACCTGACCTGTGGGAACAACGCTCCCGGCCGAGTCGGGACCTTGGGAGGACGTGCACATGTCTGATCTGCCGCGCAAGGCCGTCGTCCGTACCGCCAAGCTCGCCGCCCTCCCCCTGGGCTTCGCCGGACGCACCGCACTCGGATTGGGCAAGCGCATCGGCGGGCGGCCGGCGGAGATGATCGCCACGGAGCTCCAGCAGCGCACGGCCGAGCAACTGTTCGCGACGCTGGGCCAGCTCAAGGGCGGGGCCATGAAGTTCGGGCAGGCGCTGTCCGTCTTCGAGTCGGCGCTGCCGGAGGAGATCGCCGGGCCTTACCGCGCCGCGCTGACCAAGTTGCAGGAGGCGGCGCCGCCGCTGCCCTCCGCCACCGTCCACGCGGTGCTCGCCCAGCGGCTGGGCGAGGACTGGCGGGAGCTGTTCGCGGAGTTCGACGACAAGCCGTCGGCCGCGGCGTCGATCGGGCAGGTGCACCGGGCGGTGTGGCACGACGGCCGCGAGGTCGCGGTGAAGGTGCAGTACCCCGGGGCGGGCGAGGCACTGCTCTCCGACCTCGCCCAACTGGGGCGGTTCGCCCGTCTGCTGGGCCCGCTCATCCCCGGGATGGACGTCAAACCGCTGATCACCGAGCTGCGCGACCGGGTCTCGGAGGAGCTGGACTACGGCCTGGAGGCAGCGGCTCAGCGCACGTACGCCGCGGAGTTCGCCGACGATCCGGACGTCGTGGTGCCGGCCGTCGTCCACCAGGGCGACCAGGTGCTGGTCACGGAATGGATGGACGGAGTACCGCTCTCCGAAGTGATCTCGGGCGGCAGCCCGGAGGAGCGGGACCGCGCCGGACAACTGCTGGCCCGCTTCCTCTTCTCCGGCACCGCGCGTACGGGCCTGCTGCACGCCGACCCGCACCCGGGCAACTTCCGCCTGCTGACCGGGGACGCGCCCGACGGGCTGCCGGAGGAATGGCGGCTGGGGGTACTGGACTTCGGCACGGTCGACCGGCTGCCGGACGGGCTGCCGCCCACGATCGGCACGTCGCTGCGGATGACGCTGGACGGCCGGGCGGATGCGGTTTACGAGTTGCTGTGCGAGGAGGGATTCGTCAAGGACTCCGTCGACCTGGAGCCGGACGCCGTCATGGACTACCTCCTGCCGATCATCGAGCCGGCGCAGGCCGAGGAGTTCACCTTCACCCGGGGCTGGATGCGCACCCAGGCCACCCGCATCGCGGATCCCCGTTCCCCCGCCCACCAGCTGGGCAAGCAGCTGAACCTGCCGCCGGCGTATCTCCTGATACACCGCGTGACGCTGAGCACGATCGGCGTGCTGTGCCAGCTGGGCGCGACGGTCCGGCTCCGCGACGAACTCACCACGTGGCTACCGGGCTTCGTTGCGCCCGTGACCACGCCCGAGCCCGCTCCGTTCCCCACCCAGTCCACTCGCGACACCTGCTCCGACATGGAGACGGACGCCGGCGCCGGCAGGGGTTCCCGGAGCGATACGACCGCGGACGAGGAGGACGCGGAAGAAACCTCCGCCTGACCCGATCCCGGACCGCCTTCGCCGCAACCGCCACCTCGTCTTCGCCGCAACCATTGCCTTTGCCGCGACCACAGCGACACCGCTGCGACCACCATGCGGACCGCTCTTCTCGGCATGTGGTGGCCGTCGCTAGCCTCCGCGAAAAGAGGCGGGCGAGAAGCGGGACAGGGAAGGGCAGGGGAAACGGATGGCTGTCGAGGCGCGGATGCCGGCGATTCCCTACCAAGTGGCTTACCGGGCCGGGAAGAACGAGGGTGTCGCGGACACCTGCAAGGCGGACGTGGGCGGTTCGGCAGGCATGCGGCCGCACGAACTCCTGGAGGCCGCGCTCGCCACCTGCATGACGATCACGGCGCGGATGACGCTCGCCGATCTCGGCGTGGCGGGGATCGGCGAGACGGGGATCGGCGAGGCAGAGGGCGGGGTGAGCGCCCGGGTGGTGCTGGGACGCGGGGAAACGGCCACGGACTTCCGTTACGCTTCTCCCCCGTTTGATGCCCGCTGACGGCCTCGACGGCGGGCATGGGTGATCACCACCAGGCCGAGTCCAGGCGGGATTCGATGGCGCGGAGATGGGTGCGGGCGCAGGTTTCGCAGAAGTAGCGGCGGGTGCCGTTCTCGACGGAACAGGTCCAGGTCGCGGGCGTACCATCGGCCACCGCGCCACACCGGGCACACACCATGCCCTCGCCCGCCCCGACGGGCCCGCCCGTCCGGGAGGACCGGTCGGTCCGGTCGGTTTCGTCGGTCAACTCCGCCCGTTCATGCGTCTCATGGTCCACTGCCCGACGATATCTCCACCAAGGCCGACAATACGTGCACAACGCACCAGTAAGGCGGTGCGTGTCGGAGCACGACTCCGGCATCCCGGCGCACGGCCCAGCCGCCCCGGCGCACGGTCCACGCACCGGGTGCACGTTCCACCACGACGGCGCACGATCTGATCGAGATATCGCAAGGCGCGATCAGATCCGATCCGGTCCGACCCGGTCCAGGAGTCGCGGCGCACTATCCGATCCAGAGGTCGCGACGTACGGCCCCCCCGAGCCGCTGATCTGCCAAGTACCAAGTACCAAGCACTCCCTGCCTCTGCCCCTATCTCTTATCTCTGGCCCTACCTCTACCCCCTGTCCCTTCCTCCCACAGCGCGTAGCGCGCCGCACTGCCCGGGAGGGGCGTGGGGCGCGCTACGGGGTGGGCAGGTGAGGGGCGGGTGTCACTGCATGACGGCCATGGCCAGGGCGCGGCGGGCGCGGAGGGAGACGCGTTCGGCGCGGCGCTGCATGCGCCGGGCCGTGGCGAGCCGGAGAGCTCTGCGTTCGGTCTCGGCCTCGCGCAAGCGCTGATGGATATGGGCCCTCGCCAGGGCTTCTGGGATGAGTTGCATTTCACGGGTCCTGTTCTGACGACGCTCGTTCGCGCCGGAGTTCGCGGGGGCGGGGGTGTCGGTGAAGGACGGGTTCATCGTGGGGTCCTGCTTCTGGGGGTCCCTGGTGGCGGGACGGTCGATCGTTCCTGTGCCTGTGCCTGTGGTGTTCATGCCGCGACCGGGTTCTTGCGCGGACGGCCACGCGGGCGCTTCCGGGCGACGACGACCCCCTGGACGAAGAGCTCACCGCCCCAGACCCCCCAGGGCTCGCGGCGGTCCTTGGCACCGGCCAGGCATGCCTCGCGTACGGGGCAGGTCTGACACAGCGACTTGGCGTACTCGACGTCGGCCGGCGACTCGGCGAAGAAGACCTCCGGGTCGTAGGTGCGGCACGGGACGGCGGCGCCGAGGCGGTCGATCTCGTCGTCGAGCTCGGTGAGGGGCAGCAAGGAGTTCTCCTGGGAGTCGGGCGGGGGAATCAGGTCGGTGGCGACGGACGGGGTGTGCGTCTGGAGTTGCACGGTGGTGTGTTCCTCGTCTGTTCGGCCCGGCTGGTGGCTGGGCTGTCGTGTAGCGCCCTCTGCCGGCTGCAGAAGGACAAACAAAAGGGCCGCGGATCCCGGTGTGGGTTCCGCGGCCCTGGAAGGTGCCGACCTGATCTCGCCGATCAGGCTGGATCACTCCAGGGTTCGAGCCCGCGGAAGGCCCACATGTTCTGCTGCTGCGTGGCGTACTGAGTCGTGGCGTACTGAGTCCGGGATTCGGCACCATTGGCCGCCGCAAAGGCAAAGGCGTGCCCGTTTGCCGCTGCTGCTACCTCAGGTGCCTTGGTCGGTCGCTCGCTGCGCTCGCGAATCGGAAGAATCGCGAGGGTCGCGGGACGCGCTGCCTCGACGCCGGACGGACGGACGGAACCGGACAGGCCGGCTCCGGACAGACCGGTGCCATGGAGCGAAGAGCCGAGCGGGCAGGTGGCGGCGACCGAGAGATCGGTCATTTTCTGGGTCTCGATGAAGCTGATCACTGGTCTCGCCTCCTTTCGGCGTCTTCGGGGACCGATGCGAACCGGTCCGGGTTGTTCAGTACAGCACGAATCCAACGGTTCTCGGAAGGCCCGTTGTCTCCGTGCTTCCGAAGGCTATGGGGATGCGCTCCGCGCGCGCAAACTATTTTTCCGACGACTTTTCCGCGTCGCAGGAACCGTTCCCCGGAAGCCTTCATTCCGTAGCGTCCTCGTCACCTCCGGCCCGGTCCGTCGCGAGTTCTCCACCGGGGAGTTCCTCTCCCGCGCACAGGGCCAGGACGTCGGCGCCGAATCTGCCGAGCTTGCGCCTTACTACTCCAGGGATGCTCGCCAGCTCCTGTTCGGTTCCCGGAACCGCCTCGGCTATCGCCATGAGTGTCTTGTCGGTGAAGACGCAGAATGCCGGCTGCCCCAACGCCTCGGCCTGCGCCGCGCGCCAGTCCCGCAGCCGCTCGTACAGCCCCTCGTCGAGGTCGGAGGGGCAGTCCTCGCAGCGCATCAGCTTCATCTCGCCGCCGTCGCTGAGCACCCGGCCGCACACCCGGCAGCGGATCGGCCCGCGGCGCTTGCGGGGGACCGCGTCCCGCTCCTCGCCGCGGCCGGCCGCTCCGCCGGCGCCGCGCTCGATACCGCCGGCGCCACCGGGCGACCGCTGTCCGGCGGCCCCGGAGCCCGGTCGCAGCCCTTTCAGGAACCGGCTGGGACTCCGGTGGGCCCGGCCGCCGGGAGACCGCGAGAGAGCCCACGAGAGGCTCAGGTGGCGCCGGGCGCGCGTGATGCCGACGTACAGCAGGCGGCGCTCCTCCTCCTGCTGCTCGTCCGTCTTGGCGTACGTGATCGGGAGCATGCCGTCGGTGAGGCCGACCAGGAAGACCGCATCCCACTCCAGGCCCTTGGCGGCGTGCAGCGAGGCGAGCGTCACACCGTCGACGGTCGGGGCGTGCTGGGCATTGGCCCGCTCGTCGAGCTCGGCGACCAGGTCGGCGAGGGTGGCCCCGGAGCGGGCCCGCGCGAAGTCCTCGGCGAGCCGGACCAGGGCGGCCAGCGACTCCCAGCGGTCCCGCACGGCGCCGGAGCCGGCCGGCGGCCGGTCGCCCCAGCCCATCTCGCTGAGCACGGCCCGGACCTCGGAGGGCAGGTCCATGGCGTCGTCCAGCAGGGCGTCGTTCCCACCGAAGCGGGCGGCGGCGCGCAGCTTGTGCCCGGCCTCGCGGACCTCCGGACGCTCGAAGAACCGCTCGGCCCCGCGCAGCTGGTACGGCACGCCCGCGTCGGCCAGCGCCTGTTCGTACACCTCGGACTGGGCGTTGATGCGGAACAGGACGGCTATTTCGCCCGCGGGCACGCCGGAGGCGATGAGGTCCCTGATGCGGCGGGCGGTGCCCTCCGCCTCGGCGGGCTCGTCGCCGTACTCGGTGTGCACCGGCTCCGGGCCCGCCTCGCGCTGGGAGATCAGCTCCAGGCGGTGCTCGGCGGCGCGGCCGCGGGCCTGGGCGAGGAGGCCGTTGGCGAGGTGGACGATCTGGGGGCTGGAGCGATAGTCGCGGACCAGCTTCACGACGGTCGCGCCGGGGTGGCGGGTGCGGAAGTTCAGCAGGTGATCGGGGGTGGCGCCGGTGAAGCTGTAGATCGTCTGGCTGGCGTCGCCGACCACGCAGAGACTGTCGCGGTCGCCGAGCCACAGCTCCAGGAGGCGCTGCTGGAGCGGGCTCACGTCCTGATACTCGTCGACGACGAAGTGCTGGTACTGGGCGCGGACCTGCTCGGCGATGTCCGGGCGCTCCTGAAGCACGCCGACCGTGAGCAGCAGCACGTCCTCGAAGTCGATGACGCCGCGGTCCCGCTTGAGGTCCTCGTAGGTGCGGTAGATCTGGGCGATCTCGGCGGGGTCGCGGGGGGCCTCGCGGGTCGTCTTGGCCACGGCGGCGGGATAGTCGGCCGGCACGGTCTGGGTGACCTTGGACCACTCGATCTCGCCCGTGACGTCGCGCAGCTCCGTGCGGTCCAGGCGGATGCCGGAGCGGGCCCCGGCCTCGGCGACCAGCTGGACCTTGCGGTCCAGCAGCCGGGGGACCTCGCCGCCGACGGCCTTGGGCCAGAAGTACTGGAGCTGGCGCAGCGCGGCGGAGTGGAACGTACGGGCCTGGACGCCGCCGGCGCCGAGCTGGCGCAGCCGGCCGCGCATCTCGCCCGCCGCACGCGCGGTGAACGTGACGGCCAGGACGGTGCTCGGCTGGAGGATGCCCGCGCGGACGCCGTAGGCGATGCGGTGGGTGATCGCGCGGGTCTTGCCCGTGCCCGCACCGGCCAGCACGCAGACGGGGCCGTGCAGCGCGGTGGCGACCTCGCGCTGCTCGGGGTCGAGCCCTTCCAGCACCGCGTCGGCGTCCGCCGGGGCGACGGGGAAGTTCGTCGCCTGCGGTGCCTGCGGGAAGAGGGTGGGATCCGTTGCTGCTGTCACCCCGCCATGCTGCCAGGTCCACGGCGGCAGCCGAGAATGTTGTCCACAGCCGGGCTCGGCGGTCATACGAATACGCGCGCCCCGTAGGCGGCCGGGAATGGCCGGGAGTGGTCGCGCGTTGAACCGTTCCGGCCGCGGCAGATGCCGCGGTCCCCAGCAGCGCACAGCTGACCAGCACAAAGGAGTACGGGACTCATGGCGGGCACTGTCACGATGTACAGCACCACGTGGTGCGGTTACTGCCGTCGGCTCAAGGGCCAGATGGACCGCGAGGGCATCGCGTACACCGAGGTCAACATCGAGCACGACCCGGAGTCGGCGAAGTACGTGGAGACCGTGAACGGCGGCAACCAGCTCGTGCCGACGGTCGTCGTGGTTCCCGAGAGCGGCGGCGAGCAGCACGCCATGGGCAACCCGCCGCTCGCGTGGATCAAGGAGAAGCTCGCCGCCTGACGCTCGCGCGGCGCGCATGCTGTGAGGCCGGACACGTGAGGGCCGGAACCCGACGGTTCCGGCCCTCACGCATGTCCGCGGCCGCTACGGCTTCGGCAGCGGCTTGCCGTACCAGAGCTCGATCAGGCGGGCCGCGATGGAGATGCCGTACGGCGGCAGCACCTCGCCCGATTCGAACGCCTCGCGCAGGTCCTCGCGGGAGAACCAGCGGGCCTCCTCGATCTCCTCGCCGTCCACCTGGATCTCGGGCGAGGTGGCGCGGGCCATGAAGCCGAGCATCAGGCTGGAGGGGAAGGGCCAGGGCTGGCTGGCGACGTACTCGACGTCCCCGACGACCACGCCGGCCTCTTCGTAGACCTCGCGCCGCACCGACTGCTCGATGGACTCGCCGGGCTCGACGAAGCCGGCGAGCGTGGAGAACCGGCCCTCGGGCCAGTGCACCTGGCGGCCGAGCAGCGCGCGGTCCTCCTCGTCGGTCACGAGCATGATCACGGCCGGGTCGGTACGCGGGTAGTGCTCGGCCCCGCAGGCCTGGCAGCGGCGGATGTGGCCGGCGGCCGCGATGACCGTGCGCTCGCCGCAGCGCGAGCAGAAGCGGTGCAGCCGCTGCCAGTTCTCCAGGGCGACGGCGTGCACGAGCAGCCCGGCGTCGCGCTCGGACAGCAGCAGGCCGGCCTCGCGCAGCCCGGCCGGGCGCGCGGACTGGTCCATGCGCCCCGGCAGCGAGTCCTTCTGCAGCGCGAAGTACCGGACGCCGTCCTCGTCCTGGCCCAGGTAGTAACGGTGGGTCTCGGTCATCGGCGCCTCGAAGGAGGGCGTCATGACCAGTTCGGTGCGGCCGTCCGGGGTGTCGTCCACCAGCGCCTGGCCGCCCGAGACCACGAAGACGCGCGTCGTCGGGTGGCTCCACGCCGCGGCGAGCCATGCCTCGTCGAGTCGGTGATGCGCGCTGCGGTCGATGCCACTGTCGGCGCTGAAGGTGATGGGCCGGTGTGCGTCGTGATCGATCCGGGTGGTCACTGGTGTTTCCAACTCCCCCTATGCGAGAGGTGCGGGCTGCGTACGGATATGGGGCGGCGGCACTACGAGGGGCCCGACCGCGGAGAACGGGTCATGCCGGGCGCCAGTTCTCCGCCAGGTCGCCCCACAGATACGCCGCGGTCTCGACGCCCTTCATGAGCAGGTCCAGCTCGACCTTCTCGTTGGGCGCGTGCCAGCCGTCGGACGGGACGGAGATGCCCAGGAAGAGCACCGGGGCGCCGAGCGCGTCCTGGAGGTCGGCGGCGGGCCCCGAGCCGCCCTCCCGGGTGAAGCGGACCTGCTGTCCGAAGGCCCGGCCCATCGCGCGGGCGACCGACTGCAGGGCGGGGTGGTCCAGTGGGGTCAGACAGGGCCGGGTGGCGCCCCAGAAGGTGATGTCGTGCCGGATGCCGGCCGGCAGCCGCTCGGCGACCCAGGCACGCACGGCCTTCTGGACGGCGTCCGCGTCCTGGCCCACGACCAGCCGGAACGACAGCTTCAGCTGGGCGGAGGACGGGACGATGGTCTTGCCGCCGGGGCCTTGGTAGCCGCCGCCGATGCCGTTGACCTCGGCGGTGGGGCGGGCCCAGATGCGCTCCAGTACCGAGTAGCCCGCCTCGCCGAGGGCCGCGTGCGAGTGCGCCGTGCGCAGCCACGCGTCCTCGTCGAAGGGCAGCTCGGCGAAGAGCTCCCGCTCCCGCTCCGTGAGCTCGATCACGCCGTCGTAGAAGCCGGGGATCGCGACCCTGCGGTCCGCGTCGTGCAGCGCGGCGGCCAGCCGGGCCGCCTCGGTCGCCGGGTTCGGCACGGCGCCCCCGAAGGAACCGGAGTGGATGTCCTGGTCGGGGCCGTACAGGTCGATCTGGCAGTCGGTGAGGCCGCGCATCCCCGTGCACACCGTCGGGGTGTCCTTCGCCCACATGCCGGTGTCGGAGACGATCACCGCGTCGCACGCGAGGCGGTGCGCGTGCTTCGTGATCAGCGCGGGGAAGTTCGGCGAGCCGGACTCCTCCTCGCCCTCGATGAGCAGCTTGAGGTTGACGGCGGGGGCGGTGCGGCCGGTCGCTTCGAGGTGCGCCCGCACCCCGAGGGTGTGGAAGAACACCTGGCCCTTGTCGTCGGCGGCACCGCGCGCGTACAGCTTGCCGTCGGCGGTGTGCGGCTCGAAGGGCTCCGTGTGCCAGCCGTCCTCACGGGCGGCGGGCTGCACGTCGTGGTGGCCGTAGACCAGCACGGTCGGGGCCTCCGGGTCGCCGGACGGCCACTCGGCGAACACCGCGGGCAGGCCCTCGGTCTCCCAGACCTCGGCGGTCGGGAAGCCGGTCTCGGTGAGCTTCGCGGCGAGCCATTCGGCGCTGCGGCGTACATCGGGGGCGTGGCTGGGGTCGGCCGACACGGAGGGGATGCGCAGCCAGGCGCCGAGGTCGTCGAGGAAGGCGTCACGTCGGCTGCTGATGTACGTGCGGACAGCGCTGTCCGGGGTGCTGCTCATACCCCTGAGCCTATCGGCCCGTGTGGGTCGCACGGTCGTCGGTCTCACCTCCGTGACCGGCTGGGGACGCCCGGTCGCCGTCGTACGCCTCCGCCGCGCCGTCCGGCGCCTCGCCGAGCAGGATGCGTTCCAGCTCGCGGCGGCCCGGGAGGCGGTCGGGGCGCACGACCTCACCGCTGCGTACGTACACGAAGGCGGCGCGCACGGCGGACAGCGGAACGCCGCGCTGCTCGGCCCACCCGAGGCGGTACAGGGCCAGCTGGAGCGGGTCGGCGTCCTGGCCGCGGCCGGTCTTCCAGTCGACGATCTCGTAGGTGGGGCCTGCATAGCCGTCCGCCGCCTCCGGATCGGGGTCCTGGCGGTAAACGGCGTCGATGCGGCCGCGGATGAGCCGGCCCGCGAGGGTGAGCTGGACCGGCGCCTCCACTCGGTGCGGGGTGCGCCGCGCATACGGGGTGCGCGCGAACGCCTCCTTGAGGACGGCGAGGTCCCGCTCGTCGGCGATGCCGTCCTCGTACGGCTCGTCGTCGGCCGCGCCGGGCAGCTCCTCGGGGCCGAGCATCGGCAGCGTCAGCTCCTCGAAGCGGGACTCGACCCAGGCGTGGAAGCGGGTGCCGCGGCGCGCGGCGGGCTGCGGGGGGCGCGGCATCGGGCGGGCCAGCTCCCGCGCGAAGCCGTCCGGGTCGGCGGCCAGCCGCATCAGCTGCGAGGCGCTGAGCGAGACCGGCAGCGGCACGTCCTGGACGCGCGCCCTGGACCTGCGCAGCTCGCCCGCCAGCGCGTCGAGGTCCCGGTCCCAGGAAGCGATCGCCCGCCGCTCCTCGGGGACGAGCGTGGTCGCCGCGTCGGCCGCGTCGCCGTCCCGGGCCGCGGGGACGGTGGGGGCGGCTCCACCGGAGTACTCGGGAGAGCCCGGGTGCGCGGGGTCGGGCGCGGGCGCGGGGACCTCGGCCTCGGGGGCCCCGATTCCTTCGGAGGCGGCGTCGGCGGGGGCGCCCGCTTCGAGGTGCCGCAGGCGCTCCAGTACCGCTTCCGCCGCTCCCCGGCGCCGGGCCATCGCCTTCGGGTCCAGCGGGAGTGGCCACTCCCCCGTGCCGTCGTCGGCAGCCGCCACGAGGGCCGGGTTCTCCGCGTCCTCCTCGGGGGGATCGGCCCACTCCTCGACCTCGCCGTGGCCCGCCTCGCAGTGCGCGCGCAGCGCTTCCAGGAAGTCCGACGGGCCGCGCGGCTTCTTCTGGTCGGGGCCCCACCAGTGGCCGGAGCCGAGCAGCAGGGAGCGGGGGCGGGTGAACGTGACGTACCCGAGGCGCAGCTCTTC
The DNA here is from genome assembly GCF_040301705.1 of Streptomyces sp. NPDC000151. Lineage (NCBI taxonomy): Bacteria > Bacillati > Actinomycetota > Actinomycetes > Kitasatosporales > Streptomycetaceae > Streptomyces > Streptomyces sp. NPDC000151. The sequence continues at coordinate 26,866 of NZ_JBEPFC010000059.1, forward strand.
GGTGGACTGGTGGTCCTTCATCGCCTCCTTGAACGCCTTCATGCCGCGGCTGTCCCACTGCTGCACGTCGGGCAGGGTGTCGGCGTCGCCGCGCAGGCCGTGCGGCAGCACCTTGGCCTGGCTGGTCCAGGACTCGCGGGACCGGCTGCTGGGGAACTGCTTGTCGACCAGCCCGGGGACCGCGACCACGTCCCACTCCAGGCCCTTGGACTTGTGCGCGGTCAGGACCTTGACGGTGTTCTCGCCGCCCGGGAGGGAGCTGTCCAGGCCCTTTTCGTGCTGCACGGCCGTGCGGAGGAAGCCGAGGAAGGCGAGCAGCGTGGCCTCGCCGTCCAGGGCCGCGAAGCCGGCGGCGACGTCGAGGAAGGAGCTCAGGGTCTCGCGGCGGCGGGCGGCCAAGGCGTGCGGCGAGGCGGACAGCTCGACGTCGAGCCCCGTAGTGGCCAGGACGCGGTGCAGGACGTCCATCAGGGGGTCGCCGAGGGAGCGGCGCAGGTCGCGCAGTTCGGCGGCGAGGTGGGCGAAGCGGACCCTGGCGTCGGCCGAGAAGGGCAGCCCGGCTCCCGGCCCGTCGCCCTCGTGAGAAGCGCCGTCCGTCCCGAGGAACGTGTCCAGCGCGTCGGCGAGGGAGATCACCTCGGCGGGGTCGGTGCCCTCGACGGCTTCGACGAGGCGCCGCTCGGGGTCGTCGGAGGGCCCTTCGTGGTGCACGAGCGTACGGGCCAGGCGGCCGAGCAGGGCGAGGTCCCGGGGGCCGACGCGCCAGCGCGGCCCGATCAGGAGGCGGACCAGGGCGGCGTTGGCGGTGGGGTCCTGGAGGACCTCGCAGACGGCGACCAGATCGGCGACCTCGGGGAGGTGCAGCAGCCCGGAGAGGCCGACGACCTCCACCGGGATGTCGCGCGCGACCAGCTCGCCCTGGATACGCGCGAAATCGCCGGCCGTACGGCACAGGACGGCGATCTCGCCGGGCGGCGTGCCCGTACGGACGAGGTGCGCGAGGGAGTCGGCGAGCCAGCGCATCTCGTCGGCGTGGGTGGGCAGCAGGGCGCAGCGCACGATGCCGTCGCGCTCCGCGCCGGGTGCCGGGCGCAGCGCCTCGACGCCTTCGTGGCGCTCGCGCAGCGGGGCGGCCAGGCCGTTGGCGAGGTCCAGGAGGCGGCCGCCGCTGCGGCGGTTCTCGCTGAGCGCGAAGCGGCGCGCCGGGCTGCCGTCGGCGAACGGGAAGTGCCGGGGGAAGTCGTCGAGGTTGGCCACGGAGGCGCCGCGCCAGCCGTAGATGGCCTGGCAGGGGTCGCCGACAGCGGTGACGGCGTGCCCTGTACCCCCGCCGAAGAGCCCGGAGAGCAGCAGGCGCTGGGCGACCGAGGTGTCCTGATACTCGTCCAGGAGGACGACGGCGAACTCCTCGCGCAGCAGGCCGCCCACTTCGGCGCGTGTGGTGGCGAGCGTGGCGGAGAGGGCGATCTGGTCGCCGAAGTCGAGGAGGTCGCGGCGGCGCTTCTCGCTTCGGTACGCGCCGACCAGGTCGAGCAGCTCCAGGCGGCCGCGCACCGCCTCGGGGACCTGGCGCAGCTCGGCGTTGCTGAGCTTGGCGGCGTCCAGCTCGGCCAGCAGCCGGGTGTCGTGCGCGCGCAGCTCCTCGGGGGTGACGAGGTGCTCGGCGAGCTCGCCGTCGAGGGCGAGGAGGTCCTCGACGAGGGTGGGCAGCGAGGTGGTGAGCGCGGGATACGGGCCCGGCGCCGCGCGCAGCACCCGGGCGGCGAGCTGGAAGCGGGTGGCGTCGGCGAGCAGCCGGGCGCTGGGCTCGACACCGATGCGCAGGCCGTGGTCCTTCAGGAGCTGCCCGGCGAAGGCGTGGTACGTGGAGATGCGCGGCTCTCCGGGGGCGTCGTCGGCGCCGCCCCGGCCGGCCGGCACCGGATCGGGGTCGGTCACGCCGGCCGCGAGCAGGGCCGTGCGGACCCGCTCGGCCAGCTCGCCCGCCGCCTTGTTCGTGAACGTCAGGCCGAGGACCTGCTCGGGGGCCACCTGCCCCGTGCCCACCAGCCACACCACCCGGGCGGCCATGACCGTCGTCTTGCCGGAGCCGGCGCCGGCCACGATCACCTGCGGGGCGGGCGGCGCGGTGATGCAGGCCGTCTGCTCCGGGGTGAACGGGATGCCCAGCAGCTCTTTGAGCTGTTCGGGGTCGGTGATGCGTGCGGACACGTCCGAGACGGTAACGGGCGGCACTGACAACGGAGGAAAAGGGCCGGTCAGAGCCTGTAAAGGACTCGGGTGGCGCGAATCGTCACTCGACGACGTGCTGCCCCTCGGGCCGCGCCGAGCAGGAGCTCTTGAACGCGCAGTGGGCGCAGTGCTTGCCGGTCGAGGGGACGAAGCGCTCCTCCAGGACCCGCCCGGCGGCGGTGGCCAGCAGGTCGCCCACCCAGTCGCCGTCTAGGGGCTGCTGGGCCTGCACCACGGGGAGCGCGTCGCCGCCGTCCTTCTTGGGGGCGCCCTGGCGCAGGTGTACGAGCTCGGCACCGCCCGCTTCCGGAGTGCGCCCCTCGAAGACCTCGTCGACCGCGCCTTCGCGCACCGCGAGCTGGTACACGGCGAGCTGCGGGTGCCGGGCCACCTCGGGCGCTGTCGGCTTGCTCTTGCCCGTCTTGAAGTCCACGACGTACGCACGGCCGTCCGCGTCGGCCTCGACGCGGTCCATGCTGCCGCGGATGCGGACCGCGTACTCGCCCGCCGCACCGGCCTCGAGCGTCACGTCGAAGCCGTGCTCGGTTGCCACCGTGGTGCGGCCGAGCGCCTCGCGCTCCATCACGTGCCAGCGCAGGAAGCGCTCCAGGGCGGCGCGCGCGCTGTCCTTCTCCTGGCGCGACTTCCACGGCGCATCGAAGGCGAGCGCGTCCCATACGGAGTCCAGCCGCTCCATCAGGACGGCGAGGTCGGCGGGCGTGCGCCCGGCGGCGACCTCGTCGGCCAGCACGTGGATCACGTTGCCGAAGCCCTGCGCGGCGGTCGCGGGCGCGTCCGCCCTGACCTCCCGGCCCAGGAACCACTGGAGCGCGCAGGCGTTCGCGAGCTGGTCGAGCGCGCTGCCCGAGAGCGCCACGGGGGTGTCGCGGTCGCGCAGCGGTACGGAGCTGTGCGTCGGCTCGTACAGGCCCCACCAGCGGTACGGGTGCGCGGCGGGCACCAGGGGGCGGCCCTCGTCGTCCCGGAGTGCGGCCAGCCTGGCGAGCCGCTCGACGGCGGCCGCGCGCAGCGCTTCGGAGGCGCCGGGGTCGACGGTCGTGGCGCGCAGCTCGGCGACGAGCGCGGCCACCGAGAGCGGGCGGCGCGGGCGCCCGGTGACGTCCACCGGGTCGACGCCGAGCTCGGTGAGGAAGCGGGAGGGCTGGTCGCCGTCGTCGGCCGCGGCCTTCACGGCGGTGACGACCAGGCGCTCGCGGGCTCGGGTCGCCGCCACATAGAACAGCCGGCGTTCCTCGGCGAGCAGCGCGCCCGGGGTGAGCGGTTCGGCGAGGCCGTCCCGGCCGATCCGGTCGGCCTCCAGGAGGGAGCCGCGGCGGCGCAGGTCGGGCCAGAGCCCTTCCTGTACGCCGGCGACCACCACGAGGCGCCACTCCAGGCCCTTCGAGCGGTGCGCCGTCATCAGGCGGACCGCGTCGGGCCGTACGGTGCGGCGGGTCAGCGTGTCCGCCGCGATGTCCTGGTTGTCCAGCTCCTCCAGGAAGTTCAGGGCGCCGCGGCCGCCGGTGCGCTCCTCGGCGCGGGCCGCGGTCTCGAAGAGCGCGACGACGGCGTCCAGGTCGCGGTCGGCGTTGCGGCCCGCCGCGCCGCCGCGCCGGGCGGTCCGCTCCAGCCGCCCCGGCCACGGCGTGCCGTCCCACAGCTCCCACAGCGCCTGCTCGGCGGTGCCGCCGCCGGCGAGCAGCTCGCGCGCCTTGCGCAGCAGCAGGCCGAGCCGCTGGGCGCCTCGCGCGTACCCCGGGTCGTGCGCCACGAGGCGCTCCGGCTCGTCCAGCGCCTCGGCGATCAGCACGTCCGAGGGGCGCGGCACGGTCCGTCCCGCGGCCCGCTCCTCCTCCCGGAGCGCGCGTCCGAGCCGCCGCAGGTCGGCGGCGTCCATCCCGCCGAGTGGGGACGTCAGCAGCTCCATGGCCACTTCGGGCGCGATGCGCGTGGCCTCCGCGGGCGCCGCCGCGGCGCCGTCCGGTTCCCCCTCCGGCGCCTCCGCAGCCCCGTCGGGCGCCCCGGCGGCCTCCTCGCCGCCCTCCGGCTCCGCCAACGGCTCCCCGCCACTCTCCGGCGCCTCCAGCGGCTCCAGCGGCTCCAGCGGCCCTTCATGCCCCTCCGGCCCGCCGGCCGACTCCCCGTACGGCTCCCCGCCCGGCAGCTCGTCCCCGTCCAGTAGCTGGTCCCGGACCGGCAGCCCGTCCCCATCCGGTACCACCTCCCCGTCCGCCCCCGGCGCGTCCGTCGCCGCCACCCGCAGGGCCAGCAGCAGCGGTGCGACCGCGGGCTCGTGGCGCAGCGGGAGGTCGTCACCGTCGATGTCCAGGGGGACGCCGGCGGAGGTGAGGGCACGGCGTACGGACGGGATCGAACGGCCGCCGGCGCGTACGAGGACGGCCATGTCCTGCCAGGGGACGCCGTCCTCCAGATGGGCCCGGCGCAGGATGTCGGCGATGTTGTCCAGCTCGGCGCCGGCCGTGGGGTACGTGTACGCCTCGACCCGCCCGCCGTCCCGTACGGGCGTCGGCTCGCGGTGCTCCCGGACCTGACGGGCGGGCAGCCGGTTGAGCGGCATCCGGCGGGCGAGCACCCGGGTGGCGGCGACCAGCGCGGCCCCGGAGCGCCGCGCGGTGCGCAGCACCTGTACGGGCGCCGGCGCGCCGTCCGCGCGCCGGAAGGTCTCCGGGAAGTCGAGGATGCCGTTGATGTCGGCGCCGCGGAAGGCGTAGATCGACTGGTCGGGGTCGCCGAAGGCGATCAGGGTGCGGCCGCCGCGGCCCTCTTCGGGGCGCGCGGGCCCGCGGTTCCCGGCCAGCGCCTGCAACAGCCTGACCTGCGCGGCGTCGGTGTCCTGGTACTCGTCGACGAACACCGCGTCGTAGCGGCGCGCCAGCTCGGCCGCCACCTCGGGACGCTCGGCGAGCAGCACCGCGCGGTGCACCAGCTCGGCGTAGTCCAGCACTCCCTGGGCGTCCAGCACGTCGAGGTACTCGGCGAGGAAGCCCGCGGCCGCGCCCCAGTCGGGCCGTCCCGTGCGGCGCGCGAAGTCGCCCAGCGCGTCCGGGCCGAGCCCTAGCTCCCGGCTGCGCGCGAGCACGGCGCGCACCTCGTCGGCAAAGCCGCGGGTGGTCAGGCACGCCCGCAGCTCGTCCGGCCAGCCGACCGGCGCGCGGTGCTCACGGGCCAGCTCGGCCTGGCCGGCCAGCAGCTCGCGGACCACGAGGTCCTGCTCGGGACCGGAGAGCAGGCGCAGCGGGTCGGCGAAGAGGTCGGCGTCCTGATGGGCGCGGACCAGGGCGTAACAGAAGGAGTGGAAGGTGGTGGCCTGCGGGCTGCCCGCCCGGCGCACGGGCTCGTGCGCCCGCGCCCCGTTCTCGCCACGCGCCCCGTTCCCCTCGTCGGTCTCTCCGTCCGCCCCGGGCCCCGCCGCATGGCTCAGCCGTGCCGCCATCCGGTCGCGCAGCTCCACGGCGGCCTTGCGGCTGAAGGTGAGGACGAGGATCCGCTCGGGGTCGGTGCCTTCCCGCACCCGCCGGGTGACCGCCTCGACGAGCGTCGTGGTCTTGCCCGTACCGGGGCCGGCGAGCACGAGCAGCGGGCCGTCCTCGTGGTCAACCACGACGCGCTGGCGTGCGTCCAAGGCAGGAGGGCGCACCGCGTCCGGCCGGGTGCGCACGAGGCGGTACGCGCCGGGGGCATCCCGCCGCGCCGGCTGCGGATGCTGCCGGGCCTGCGGAATCGCCGAGGGGGAGGAACTCACGTGGATCGCCTGTGCCGGGGTCTGAGGTGCGGTTGCGGTGGTACTGGGGGCCTGGTGTGCCGATGCGGTGGAGACGGGGAGCCGGTGGGTGATGCCGAACGTCCCGTCTGCGGTGATGCTGGTGTGACGAAGTAAGGCTGTCGATGCGTGTGGTGTGGGAGTGCGGGATGGTTCGGGTGCTGATGTCCGCCGCGAGGGCTGCGCCCGACGCTACGCCAGGTGGCGCACGAGCCGCAGCGCGTCCCAGTACCGCGTGCCGGAAACCGCCTGCCGCCCCCTCAGTCGTGCGTGGCCCGTTCCGGCCCTTCCCGGCCGTCCCAGCGCGCCCGCCGCATGTCCACGCGCGGCATCGCCCGCTCCCCCGGTGCGCCCTCCGTACGCCGCGCCTCACGCAGCGGCGTGCCCTCGGCCCGGTACTGCTGCAGCGCGTGCCGCTCCTTGCCGGGCAGCAGCACGCCGTCCGCGCGCACCACGCGCCACCACGGCACGGCGCCGCCGTACAGCGACATCACCCGGCCCACCTGCCGCGGACCGCCCTCGTCCAGGTACTCGGCGACGTCCCCGTACGTCATCACGCGGCCCGGCGGAATCCGCTCGGCGACCCCCAGCACGAGGTCCGCGTACTCCGGGAGCTCGCCGTCAGGGGCGTCACTCCCACGCTCTTCGGTCCCACTCATTCGCCCCATCCTGCCGCACGCCACCGACAACGCGCCGCGTTCCCCGCCACGGCGGTGGCGTCACGTGCACGGCGGGCCGCCGCCGCGTACGCTGCGCATCCCGCGCCCCCGAAATGCACCCTGATGCCCCCCTCCGCACCGGGGCCGTGCCACCATCTTCCGGGCGGTGACTGGTGATACGAGATCAAGAAGAGAAGGCCGAGCAGGGTCAGGGCGCGGCGCCTCCGGAGGAGGCGGGCGCCCCTGAGGCGTTGGCCGGATCCGACCGCACCACCGACGATCACCGCTCCACGGACACCGACGGCACGACCACGAGGAAGCCGGAGCAGCCGGACCAGCCGGAGAGAGAACCGGGACAGCCGCTACAACGGGGAAGGGCTTCCACCACCGACATGGCACGTACGACCGAACAGGCCGGGCGGACCGACGCGCCCGAAGGGGCGGGATCGGCCGCCGGCCGCACCCCTAAGGACGAGCGTCCGCCACCGGGCGCGTCGCGCGACGACGCCCCGGGGCAGGACGCCGACAGACCCGGTGCCGACCGGCCGCGCCCCGTGAAGGCGCCCCGTACGGACCGCGCCGACCGCAGCGCCGCCGAAGGCGTCGGCAGCGAGTTCCACGTGGACCACATCTCCGGCGACGAGCCGCTGCTGCCCGCACGCGTGCACCGCCCCTTCGACCTGATGCGCTTCCTGCTCGGTGTGGTGGGGATCGGACTGGTCCTGGCGCTGGCGACGTTCGCGCACGGCACCACGCAGGGTCTGGAGAACGACATCGGCAAGGGCGCGGGACAGGCGCCCCAGCTGCTGATCACCTTCGCCGGGCTGACCGCGAGCATCGCCGTACTGATCGTTCCGGTCGCCTTCGCGATCGAACGGCTGATCAAACGGGACGGGCTGCGGATCGCGGACGGCGTGCTCGCGGCCGTGCTCGCCCACGGGGTGTCGCTCGCGACGGACCTGTGGGTGGCCGAGGCCGCTCCGGAGTCGATCCGGGACGCGCTCACCCAGCCGCTCGCCAACGGGGCGATCACCGCCCCCGTGCACAGCTACCTGGCGCCGGTCATCGCCTACATGACGGCCGTCGGCATGTCCCGTAGGCCGCGCTGGCGCGTGGCCATGTGGTGCGTGCTGCTCCTGGACGCCTTCGCGGTGCTGGTCGGCCGGTACACCACGCCGTTCGCCATCGTCACAACCGTGCTGATCGGCTACACGGTCGCCTTCGGCACGCTGTACGCGGTCGGCTCCCCGAACGTCCGGCCCACCGGCCAGAACCTCCTCGCGGGCCTGCGCCGGGTCGGCTTCCGCCCGGTCAGCGCGCTGCGCGCGGAGGACACCGCGTATCCGGAGCACTCCGACCGCGGCCGCCGGTACATCGTCACCCTGGAGGACGGCCCGCCCATCGACGTCACCGTCGTGGACCGCGAGCAGCAGGCGCAGGGCTTCTTCTACCGCGTGTGGCGGCGGCTGTCGCTGCGCGGCATCAACCAGCGCCGCAGCCTGCAGTCGCTGCGCCAGGCGCTGGAGCAGGAGGCGCTGCTTGCGTACGCGGCGATCGCCGCCGGCGCGAACGCGCCCCGGCTGATCGCCACCTCCGAGCTGGGCCCGGACGCCGTGATGCTCGTGTACGAGCACATCGGGGGCCGCACCCTGGACGCGCTCGCGGACGACGAGATCACCGACGAGCTGATGCACAACGCCTGGGAGCAGGTCGACGCGCTGCAGTCGCGGCGCATCGCGCACCGGCGGCTGGTCGGTGACGCGCTCCTGGTGGATCGTTCCGGCATGGTCGTCCTCACGGATCTGCGCGGCGGTGAGATCGCCGCGAGCGACCTGGTGCTGCGGATGGACGTCGCCCAGCTGCTGACCACGCTCGGCCTGCGCGTCGGCGCCGAGCGCAGCGTGCAGGTGGCGGTGGAGGTGCTCGGCCCGGACGCGGTGGCGGACAGCCTGCCGCTGCTGCAGCCGATCGCGCTCAGCAGGACTACCCGGGCGACTCTGCGCCACCTGGCGAGGGAACGGGCCAAGCGGGAGCGCGAGGCGGTGCTGGCAGCCTCGCAGGCCGCCAAGGCGGCCAAGGCGGAGGAGGGCCGCACCGACCGCAAGACGCTGCGGGCCGAGAAGAACGCCGAGAAGCGGGCGCTGGACGAGGCGATGGAGGAGGCCCGCGAGGAGGACCTGCTCACCCAGATCCGCCGCCAGGTGCTGCTGATCCGCCCGACCGCGCCGGTGGAGCCGGCCAAGCTGGAGCGGATCAGCCCGCGCACGCTGGTCAGCTGGATCGCGGGCGCATTCGCCGCGTACTTCCTGCTCTCGCAGCTCACGCACGTGAAGTTCAACCAGGTGATCGGGGAGGCGAACTGGGGCTGGGTGGCGGCCGCGATGTTCTTCTCCGCGCTGACCTACATCGCGGCGGCGCTCAGCCTGCTCGGCTTCGTCCCCGAGAAGGTCGGCTTCGTGCGGACGGTCATCGCGCAGATCGCGGGCAACTTCGTGAAGCTGGTCGCGCCGGCCGCGGTCGGCGGCGTGGCGCTCAACGCCCGCTTCCTGCAGCGGGCCGGCATCCGGCCCGGCCTCGCGGTGGCGAGCGTCGGCGCGTCCCAGCTGTTCGGCCTCGGCAGCCACATCCTGCTGCTGCTGACCTTCGGCTACCTGACCGGCACCGAGCGCACGCCCTCGCTCTCGCCCTCCCGTACGGTCATCGCGGGGCTGCTGACGGCGGCGGTGCTGGCCCTGGTCGTCACGGCGATCCCGGCGCTGCGCAAGTTCGTGGTCACACGGGTGCGGTCGCTGTTCGCGGGCGTCGTGCCGCGCATGCTGGACGTACTGCAGCGGCCGAAGAAGCTGGTCGCCGGCATCGGCGGGATGCTGCTGCTGACGGCGGCGAACGTGATGTGCCTGGACGCCTCGATCCGCGCCTTCGGGGGCAGCGACCAGATCTCGTACGCGAGCATCGCCGTCGTCTTCCTCGCGGGCAACGCGCTGGGGTCGGCGGCCCCCACGCCGGGCGGCGTCGGCGCCGTCGAGCTGGCCCTGACCGGTCTGCTGACCGCGGCGGGGCTGGGCAGTGACACGGCCCTGTCGGCGGTGCTGCTGTTCCGGCTGATGACGTTCTGGCTGCCGGTCCTGCCGGGCTGGCTGTCGTTCACATTCCTGACGCGCAAGGGAGCCCTGTAAGGGGCCGTTGCACAGTGATGTTCCGGGGCGCACGGCACGAGCCGCGCGCCCCGGGGACGCCAGGAGCGTCAGTCGTCCCAGAACGGCCGGGCCCGGGCCGCGGCCGCCGCGATCTCCGCGCCGTCCAGCGGCGTAAAGCTGAGCTCCACGCCCAGCAGCGGCCACTCCACCGCCAGTTCGAAGAGCTGCGGCGGCGGCAGCGGCCAGAGCCAGAGCGCGTACTCGCTGTTGATGTGCTCGCCGGAGCTGCCGCCGCCCTCCTCGTTCAGGGTCAGCACTGGCAGCTTCGGGTGCGGTCCGGGCCACTCGTCCTCGTGCTCGTGTTCGTCGACGGTGGTGACCACGCCGCCGTCCGCGAAGCGCACACCGAAGCGCAGCAGCTCGTCCGGATGCCGGCCCTCCGCTGCCGCCGCCTCCGCCGAGGCGATCTGCCACGGATCGTCGCTGAACCCCCACATGCCGCGGGAGACGTGCGCCCAGTCCTCGCGGCTCATGCCGGGACGGCGCCGGGCGCGCATACGGAGCCGGATCTCCACGCCGTCCTCATAGGCGACGGCCTGGGTCGCGACGATCGCCAGGTGGTCGTTGCGGGCCAGCACCCGCTCCAGGGGCACGATGCCGCCGATGACGTCCTCGGGCGCGCTCTCCCAGGGCACCCGCGCGAACACCGGTTCGTCGCCGGGCTCTTCGTCCCTCGGCCGGGGCGGCGGAAAGAAGTCCATACGGCAACGGTACGGCCGGGCCGTCCGGCGGCGGTACCGGTTTTGCCGCGCGCCCCGGGGCCTGGCGTCCGACATGCGGAAGGCCCGTCCGTATCGCGGACGGGCCTTCCTGCAAGCGCTGTGTGCGGCGCGGGCGGTCAGTAGATCGGCTTCTCCGGCTCGATCTGGTTGACCCAGCCGATGACGCCGCCGCCGACGTGCACCGCGTCCGAGAAGCCCGCGGACTTCAGGACCGCGAGGACCTCGGCGGAGCGGACGCCCGTCTTGCAGTGCAGGACGATCTTCTTGTCCTGCGGCAGGTCCTGGAGGGCGTTGCCCATCAGGAACTCGTTCTTCGGGATCAGCTTGGCGCCGGGGATCGAGACGATCTCGTACTCGTTCGGCTCGCGCACGTCGATGATCTCGATCTTCTCGTCGCCGTCGATCATCTCCTTGAGCTGCTTCGGAGTGATCGTCGCGCCCATCGCCGCTTCCTGGGCCTCGTCCGACACGACGCCGCAGAAGGCCTCGTAGTCGATGAGCTCGGTGACGGTGGGGTTCGGGCCGCAGACCGCGCAGTTCGGGTCCTTACGGACCTTGACCTGGCGGTACGTCATCTCCAGCGCGTCGTAGATCATCAGACGGCCGACCAGCGGGTCACCGATGCCGGCGAGCAGCTTGATGGCCTCGTTGACCTGGATGGAGCCGATCGAGGCGCACAGCACACCGAGGACGCCGCCCTCGGCGCAGGAGGGCACCATGCCGGGCGGCGGGGGCTCCGGGTACAGGCAGCGGTAGCAGGGGCCGTGCTCGGACCAGAACACCGACGCCTGGCCGTCGAAGCGGTAGATCGAACCCCACACGTACGGCTTGTTCAGCAGCACGCAGGCGTCGTTGACCAGGTAACGGGTGGCGAAGTTGTCCGTACCGTCGACGATCAGGTCGTACTCGGCGAAGAGCTCCATGACGTTGGAGGAGTCGAGGCGCTCTTTGTGGAGGTTGACCGTGACGTACGGGTTGATGCCGAGGACGGTGTCCTTGGCGGACTCGGCCTTGGACCGGCCGATGTCCGCCTGGCTGTGGATGATCTGGCGCTGCAGGTTCGACTCGTCGACCTCGTCGAACTCCACGATGCCGAGCGTGCCCACGCCCGCCGCGGCCAGGTACATCAGCGCGGGCGAGCCCAGGCCGCCGGCGCCGACACACAGCACCTTGGCGTTCTTCAGCCGCTTCTGCCCGTCCATCCCCACATCCGGGATGATCAGGTGGCGGGAGTACCTGCGGACCTCATCGACGGTGAGCTCCGAAGCGGGCTCGACCAGGGGTGGCAGCGACACGGGGACTCCGTTGGTCGGTAATTCATTACGGTTGTTCTCTCCGTAACACTGCCACGCCCTTCTTCATTCCGAGACACCCGGTCCGATGCGCGAGACGAATTCGTCCCAGTAGCCGGGCAGTGTTTCCCAGGCGTCTCCTGTGCCCCGGTCCCGGTGGTCGGTGAAGAAGACGGTGCCGGCGCCCTGCCACCGGGCGATGCGCAGCGCCTCCTCCAGATGCGGCCGCGGCACGCCGTGCACGAGGTGGCAGAAGCGCTCCGCGGGGTGGTCCGCCGTCCACTCCGCCACCTGTGACCAGCGGTACTCCGTCCACGGACCGGCGAAGGTGATCAGCTGGTCGGCGATCTCCGCGTACCCGGCACAGGGATGCGTGCCGTGCCGGAACACCAGGTACGCGTCGTCCCTCAGGGCGCGCAGTGTCGTGGCGATCCGGCGGGTCTCGGCGAGGTCTGTCCGCTCTGTGGGACAGCGGTCCAGAACGAAGCCGTCCACGCCGTACCAGTCGAGGTACCGGTGCGCCTCGGACACCAGCTCGCCGAAGCCCCGGGAGCCGTGTGCGGCGTCCAGGTGGCCGAGCAGCCGGGTGCCCGGGCGCTGACCGGCCGCGTACCGTCCCGGGCCCGCAGCGGCCTCCCGCAGCCGCGCCGCGGCGGCCAGGCAGTGCGGGTCGGGCCGGGAGCCGGGGCCGTCGGCGACGTTCAGCACCGCCCAGTGCAGCGGCCCGCCGCCGGACGGATGCGGGCCCTCCTGGGCCAGCCGGTGCAGCTCGCCCCATTCGGCCGGGGCGAGCAGCGGATGCGCGTAACCGGGCACCCCGACCCCGAACGGACCGGCGCCGAGCGCCGCGTCCAGGGCCGGCGTCGGAGCGGTCAGATGCGACATGCGGCCTCCATCCAGATGTCCGCGAGCGATTCCTCCAGTCCGATGCGCGGGCGCCAGCCGAGCCGGTCGCGGGCGGTACGGACATCGGCCTGCTGCCAGCTGCCGCAGCCGTCCGGGTACGGGTAGGCGGGTAGGCCGCCACCGGGGTGCTCGCCGGCCGGGCCCGGGATGGCGACCCGGCCGGGCGCGTGGCCGCCCGGCGCGTACCCGGGCGGCGCGTCCAGTTCGTGCAGCGCACCGCCGAACCCGGCGACTCTGGCGAGCACGGCGGCGGCCTCACGCAGTCGTACGGCTTTGCCGGTACCGATGTTCACCACCCCTTGGGCGGCGGACAGCGAGGCGGCGTGCACGGCGCGCGCCACGTCGCGTACGTCCACGAAGTCGCGCTGCACGCCGAGCCCGCCGAGCTTCAGTTCGCCCTCGCCGGACTGGAGGGCGCGGCGCATCGCCTCCGCGAGCCGGCCCAGCGGGGATCCGGCCGGCGTGCCGGGGCCGACCGGCGAGAAGATCCGCAGGACCACCGCGTCCAGGCCGGAGCCCAGCACCAGCTCGGTCGCGGCGAGCTTGCTGACGCCGTACGGGCCTCCGGGGCGCGGCACGGCGTCCTCGGCGGTGGACGAGCCGGGCTGCGAGGGCCCGTACTCGGAAGCGCAGCCCAGGTGCACCAGGCGGGCGCCGCAGCCGCTGCGGCGCAGCGACTCGCAGATCGTGGCGACCGCGACGGTGTTGTGCCGGGTCAGGTCGCGGGCGCCGCCGCGGGTCGCGCCCGCGCAGTTGATCACGACGCCCGGGTGCACCGCGTCCAGGAACCGGGTCAGCGCGCCGGGGCTGCCCGAGGCCAGGTCGAAGCGGACGTCCGCGTCGTCGCCGCGGCCGAGCGCGGTGAGCTGGACGGCGGGATCGGCGAGCAGCCGGTCGGCGACGTGCCGGCCGAGGTACCCGTTGGCACCGACGAGCAGAACCCTCATCGCGCGGCCCCCAGTTCTCGGACGGCCGGAACGACCGGCAGCACCGGAACGGCCGGAGCGGCGGCGGCCTGCTCCCGTACGGCCGGTTCACGTACGAGCGGCTCTCGTACGAGCGGTTCTCGTACGGCGTGGTGGACGGTCATGTGCGAGGGCTCCTCAGAGGGGTCGAAAAGGGTCGAGGGGGTACGGGGCGGGGGGTGACGAGTGGGGGCCGCGCGGGGCGTTACGGAGCGGCGGCCGCCGGCGGGCCGGGCGGCGGAGCGTCGGCGGGGCCCGGCCGGAGCGT
>NZ_JBEPFC010000060.1:0-40172 GCF_040301705.1 Streptomyces sp. NPDC000151
GCGTCCAGGACGGGCGCGGTCCAGGCGCCGCCGACCCGGCGCGCGGCCGCCACCTCGCGCCGGAAGCGGGCCCGGAACTCGTCGTCGGCGGCGAAGTGCGGGTGGACGGCCTTCACGGCGACCGTGCGGCCGCCGGGGCTGCGGCCGAGGTAGACCCGGCCCATGCCGCCCGCGCCGAGCCGGGCGAGCAGCCGGTACACACCGATCTCCGCCGGGTCCTCCGCTGCCAGCGGCTGCATGGCCTCTCGCCTCCCCCTCGCGCCCCACCCGATGGGGTCAGCTTAGAGCGGCGGCGATCCCGCCAGCGGGGGAATGCGATCCGGCGGGGGTCGCCCGTCGGCCGGAAAGGGGGTGCTTTCCGGCCGATCGGGCGAGCGGGCGGCCGCCGGGAAATCGGACCGGGAATTCCGGAGGCGCCGTTTCCGGGAAAAGCCGGCCGAGTCGTTCGCCCGGAGTTCACGGAGAATTCCCGGACGGAAGGACGCCGGAACGCCGTCCCGATATATAGATGTATAGGCCAAGAAAAAAGCGAGGGGCCGGCGCTTCGTACAAGCGGCCGGCCCCCGGGTCAGGCGCCCAGCAGATCCACCCGTACGTCCGCCGGGAAGCCCGTCGTCGGGCCCGTGCGGCGGGCGAATTCCGTGACGCCGCGCAGCTGGTCGGGGCCGAAGCGGAAGTCCAGCGTGGTGAAGTACTTCGCGAGCACGTCCTCGTCGAAGTGCTCCCAGCGCGCCGCCTGCTCGGCGACCTTGCCGACCTCTTCCAGCGACAGGTCGCGGGAGGCCAGGAACGCCTCGTGCACCTTCTGCACGACGACCGGCTCGCGCTCCAGGTAGTCGCGCCGGGCCGCCCACACCGCGAAGACGAACGGCAGGCCGGTCCAGTCCTTCCACATCTGGCCGAGGTCGTGGACCTCCAGGCCGAGCCGGGGCGCCTCGTGCAGGTTGGCGCGCAGCGCGGCGTCCCCGATGAGGACGGCGGCGTCCGCCTCCTGCATCATCACGCCCAGGTCGGGCGGGCAGGTGTAGTACTCGGGCGTGACGCCGACCTTCTCGGCGAGCAGCAGCTGCGCCAGCCGCACGGAGGTGCGCGAGGTCGAGCCGAGCGCCACCCGGGCGCCGTCCAGCTGGTCCAGCGGCTTCTGCGAAACGATCACACAGGACATCACCGGGCCGTCGCAGCCGACCGCGATGTCGGGGAAGGCGACCAGCTGGTCGGCGTGCTTGAGGAACTCGACGAGGGTGATCGGTCCCATGTCCAGCTCGCCGCCGACCAGCTTCTCGTTGAGCTGGTCGGGGGTGTCCTTGGTGAGCTCCAGGTCGAGCAGGGTGCCCGTACGGGCCAGGCCCCAGTAGAGGGGCAGGCAGTTCAGAAACTGGATGTGGCCCACCCGCGGCCGGGCCCGGCGGTGGCCGGAGGTCGGTGCGGGTGCGTCTCCTACGGTTGAATTGTCCACATGTGGAGGCTAGACCCGCGCGGCGCGCCGTGCGGCGGCGGGGGCCTCCGGATGGTGGCGAGAACCGGGTGGGAACCCCGGCACGAAGTTAAACGTGATCTTTGGCTCTTCCGCCTTCTGAGCGCACCGTGCTAGGCTCAGCGCAAGTTGCAGTTTGGTTTCCCTTGCAGTACAGAGCCTGCGGATCATGTGACCCGCAGGCATTTGTAGTTTTCAGACTTCTTTGCAGGTTCTGGAGCAGGGCAACCCTTTGGCCCAAGGAGGGCTTATGGCTACCGGAACCGTTAAGTGGTTCAACGCCGAGAAGGGCTTCGGCTTCATCGCCCAGGACGGCGGCGGCCCCGATGTCTTCGTCCACTACTCCGCGATCAACGCCTCTGGCTTCCGCTCCCTTGAGGAGAACCAGCAGGTGAACTTCGACGTCACGCAGGGCCCGAAGGGCCCGCAGGCGGAGAACGTCACGCCGGTCTAAGTTGCCCGGTCCGACCGGATCGCGGTCGACGTAGCAGTACCCAAGGAGCCCCGCTCCGCCACTTCGGTGGCGAAGCGGGGCTCCTGCCTTTTCCCGGACCGGCGGCGCGAACCGGCGGCGTGCGCCGACTTCCTGAGCCGGCGTCCGACAAAACGGGCAGAAAAGGTGAAGCCCCGCGCCGCCTCCCCCACAGAGGCGACACGGGACTCCAGTCTGACGCGCCCGGTACAACGCACGACGGGCGGGGGTAGGTTCCGCGCTCAACTACTTTCGTACAACGCGTCGATGTCTTTCGCATAGTCCCGTGCAATGGCCACTCGCTTCAGTTTCAACGAAGGCGTGAGGTGACCGGCCTCCTCGGTGAAGTCGGCGGGCAGCACGGTGAAGCGGCGGATGGACTCGGCGCGCGAGACGAGCCGGTTGGCGTCGTCGACGGCGCGCTGCAGATCGGCGAGGAGCCGCTCGTCGCGCACCAGCTCCGCGAGCGGCACGTCCTGCTTCTTCTGCATCTGCCGCCAGTGCGCGAGCCCGTCCGGCTCCAGCGTGATCAGGGCCGTGATGTACGGGCGGTTGTCGCCGAGCACCAGGCACTGGCCGACCAGCGGATGCGCGCGCAGCCGGTCCTCCAGCGGCGCGGGCGCGACGTTCTTGCCGCCGGAGGTCACGATGATCTCCTTCTTGCGGCCGGTGATGGTCAGGTACCCGTCCGCGTCCAGCGCGCCGAGGTCGCCGGTGGCGAGCCACGCCTCCCCGTCCACCGCCGGCACGGCCGTCCCGCTCGCCGCGTCCCAGTACCCGCTGAAGACCTGGCCACCGCGGAGCAGTACCTCCCCGTCCTCGGCGATGCGGACCGCGCTGCCCGGCAGCGGCCAGCCCACGGTGCCCAGGCGCGGCTTGAGGGGCGGGGTGACGGTGGCGGCCGCGGTGGTCTCCGTCAGGCCGTAGCCCTCGAAGACCTGGATGCCGGCGCCCTCGTAGAACGCGGCCAGCCGCCGGCCGAGCGGGGAGCCGCCGCAGATCGCGTAGCGGACCCGGCCGCCGAGCGCCGCCCGGATGCGCCGGTAGACGAGCGGGTCGTACAGGCCGCGCGCGGCGCGCAGGCCGAGTCCGGGCCCCGGCCCCGTGCCGTGCTCCGCGGCCTCGACCGCCTCGCCGTAGCGGCGGGCGATCCGCGCCGCGCGGTCGAAGGAGGCGGCCCGGCCCATCTTCTCGGCGGTGGCCCGGCCGGTGTTGTGGACCTTCTCCAGTACGTACGGGATGGCCAGCAGGAACGTCGGGCGGAAGCCGGCCAGGTCGGCGAGCAGTTCCTCGGTCTGGATGCTGGGCGCGTGGCCCAGCTTCACCCGGGCCCGCAGGCAGCCGACCGCGACCATCCGCCCGAAGACGTGCGAGAGGGGCAGGAAGAGCAGGGTCGAGGCGGGGTCCTTGCTGACCGACTTGAAGACCGGGTGCAGCAGTTCTATGGAGTTGTCGACCTCGGCGAAGAAGTTGCCGTGGGTGAGGACGCAGCCCTTGGGCTGTCCGGTGGTGCCGGAGGTGTAGATCAGGGTGGCGGTGTCGGCGGGGCCGCGTGCGGCGCGCCGCTTGGTCACCTCGTACGAGGACAGGTCGCGGCCCGCCGAGGTGATCTGGGCGACGGCGCCGGTGTCCAGCTGCCAGAGGTGGGCGAGGCCGGGGAGGCTCCCGCGCACACCGCTGATCATGCGGGTCTGTTCGACGTTCTCCACGACGCAGGCCCGGGCGCCGGAGTCCTGCAGGATCGACTGGGCCTGGTGGGCCGAGGAGGTCGGGTAGAGGGGGACGGTGACCAGCCCCGCCGCCCAGGACGCGAAGTCGATCAGGGTCCACTCGTAACTGGTCCTGGCCATGATGGCGAGCCGGTCGCCGGGGCGCAGGCCGTGCGCGATCAGCCCCTTGGCGAGGGCGAGTACCTCGTCGGCGAAGTCGGCGGCGGTCACGTCGCGCCAACTGCCGTCGTGCTGCCTGCGGCCGAGCACGACATCGGTGGGGGCCGCGGCGGCGTTGTCGAAGGGGATGTCGCCCAGGGAGCCGGTGGGGACGGCGGGGGCGAGCGGCGGGACGGAGACCTCGCGGACGACGCCGTCCTCGACGGTCCTGCGCGGCGGTACCAGTACGGGCGTTCTGGGTGGTGCGGCTTCCTGGCTGGACACGAGCGGCTCCTTCGGTGCTGCTGCGGTACGGCTTCGGCTGCTGCTGGGTACGACTTCGTACGGGCTGCCCGGCTGCCCTGACAAGGGTTCTTACGCGCGCTCCGGAATCTTTCTCACGCGCGCTCCAGAATCGCCGTCACGCCCAGTCCGCCCGCCGCGCAGATGGAGATCAGCCCGCGTACGGGCCTGCCGTCGGCGGCCGGTTCGCGTGCGGCCAGGAGCTCGGCGAGGGTGGCGACGATGCGGGCGCCGGTCGCGGCGAAGGGGTGGCCGGTGGCGAGCGAGGACCCGGCGACGTTGAGCCGGTCGCGGTCCACGGGGGCCAGCCCCCGCTTCTCCCAGGCGGCGAGGGTGGCGAGCACCTGGGAGGCGAACGCCTCGTGGATCTCGACCAGGTCGAAGTCCTCGATGCCGAGCCCGGCCCGCTCCAGCATCCGCGGCACGGCGTACGCGGGCGCCATCAGCAGCCCGTCGTCACCGTCCACGTAGTCCACCGCCGCCGTTTCATAAGCGGTGAGGTGGGCCAGCGGCGTAAGGCCCCGCGCGCTCGCCCACTCCTCGCTCGCCAGCAGGACGGTCGCCGCGCCGTCCGTCAGCGGCGTGGAGTTCCCCGCCGTCATGGTCGCGTCGCCGTCCCGGACGCCGAAGACCGGCTTGAGGCGGGCGAGCTTCTCCACCGTGGAGTCCGGCCGGAGGTTCTGGTCGCGGTCCAGGCCGCGGAAGGGGACGACCAGGTCCTTGAGGAGACCGCGGTCATAGGCGGCGGCGAGCCGCTGGTGGCTGGTCGCGGCCAGGGCGTCCTGGGCCGCGCGCGGGATGCCCCACTCCTTGGCCGTACGGGCCGCGTGCTCGCCCATGGAGAGCCCGGTGCGCGGCTCGGCGTTGCGCGGGATCTCGGGGACGAGGTGGCGCGGGCGGATCCGGGAGAGCTGCTTGAGGCGGGCGCCGGCCGTCTTCGCGCGGCGGGTCGCCAGCAGAATCTTCCGCAACTCCTCGTTGACGCCGAGCGGAGCGTCGCTGGCGGTGTCGGAGCCGCCGGCGATCGCGCTGTCCGTCTGGCCGAGGGCGACCTTGTTGGCGGCGGCGATGACGGCCTGCAGGCCGGTGCCGCACGCCTGCTGGATGTCGTACGCGGGGGTGCGCGGGTCCAGGCCGGAACCGAGCACCGTCTCGCGGGCCAGGTTGAAGTCGCGGCTGTGCTTGAGCACCGCGCCCGCGACGAACTCGCCGATCCGCTCGCCCTCCAGGTCGAACCGTTCCACCAGGCCGTCCAGCGCGGCGGTCAGCAGCTCCTGGTTGGCGGCGGTGGCGTACGGGCCGTCCGAGCGGGCGAAGGGGATGCGGCTGCCGCCGATCACCGCGACCCGCCGAATGCCTGCCGCGCTCTCCTGCGTACTCATCCTCGACCAGCTCCTGACCCTTGAGTAACCTTACTCAGAAGTAAATTTACGCGAGATCCAGGAGCCGGCCAATGCCCGATCGCTACCTTCGTTTCACGCAATCCGGTCCGGGCCGCTTCGTGACCCGGCGGCTGGGGCTGCCGCAGCCGGCGCCGCTGCACCGGTGGAGCGCGCGGCGGCCGGTGCTGGACGGGCCGCTGCTGCAGCTGACGGCGGGGAAGAGCACGGTCGAGCCCGTGGCGGTGCTGGCCCGCGCCGGGCTGCCGGTGCACACCACCCGTCAGGACGGTGCGCGGTACGCGGCGGTCGTCGTGGACGCCACCGGCGCGGACGAGGTGGCCGCTCTGCGCGAGGTGTACGCCGGGCTGCATCCAGTACTGCGGTCGCTGACGGACGACGCCCGGGTGGTCGTACTGGGCTCGGCGCCCGACCCCGCCGACCATCACCAGGCCGCGGCGCAGCAGGCCCTCGAAGGGTTCGTACGGTCGCTCGGCAAGGAGGTGGGCCGCGGCCGCACGGCCCACCTGCTGCGGCTGGCCCCGGGCTCCGCCGGGGCCGCGGAGTCCACCCTGCGCTTCCTGCTCTCGCCCCGGTCCGCGTACGTCAGCGGGCAGGTCATCGGCGTCGAATCGGCCGACGACGTGACCGTCCCCGAGGACTGGGACCGGCCGCTGGACGGGCGTACCGCGCTGGTGACCGGGGCCGCGCGCGGCATCGGCGCGGCGGTCGCGGAGACGCTGGCCCGGTGCGGCGCGCGGCTGGTCTGCCTGGACGTGCCGCAGGCCGAGGCGGACGTGCGGGCGGTCGCCGAGCGGCTGGGCGGGCAGGCCCTCACGCTGGACATCACCGCGCCCGACGCGGGCGAGCGGATCGCCGCCGCGCTCCCCGACGGGCTGGACGTCCTCGTCCACAACGCGGGGATCACGCGGGACCGGCGGCTGGCCAACATGGCGGCCGACCGCTGGGACTCCGTACTGGACGTCAACCTCGCCTCCGTCCTGCGGACCACCGACCACCTGCTGGCCGCCGGCACGCTGCGGCGCGGTACGGGCCGGGTCGTCGCCACCGCGTCCATCGCCGGGATCGCGGGCAACACCGGGCAGACCAACTACGCGGCGAGCAAGGCCGGGATCATCGGGCTGGTGCGCTCGCTGGCACCGCGAGCCGCCGCCGAGCACGGGGTCACCGTCAACGCGGTCGCGCCCGGCTTCATCGAGACGAAGATGACCGCGGCCGTGCCGCTCTTCATCCGCGAGGCGGGCCGCCGGATGAACTCCCTCGGCCAGGGCGGCCTGCCCGTCGACGTCGCCGAGACCATCGCCTGGCTCGCGAGCCCGGCCTCCGGCGGCGTCAACGGCCAGGTCGTCCGGGTCTGCGGCCAGAGCCTGCTGGGGGCGTGATGACGGACGTCTCCCTGAAGCGCGCGCCGCGCCTGATGCCCGCGCTGGCCAAGGGAGTGGTGACCGGCGTCGGCAAACGGCCGCGGGCGGACGCGCCGCTGCCCGCCGTACGGCTCACGCTGCCCGGCGTACGGGCCGACGCGGCACGGACCGCCGCGTACGCCGAGGTGTGCGGCTTCGGCGCGCCCGGCCCGGTACTGCCGGTCACCTATCCGCACATCCTCGGCTTCCCGCTGGCCGCGCGGCTGATGAGCGCCCGGAGCTTCCCGCTCCCGATGCTCGGCCTCGTCCACACCACGATCGAGATCGCCCAGCACGCACCGCTGTACGCGGACCGCCCGCTGGACCTGACGGTGTACGCACAGGAGCTGCGCCCGCACCGGCGCGGCACGGAAGCCGTGCTGGTCACGGAGGCCCGGCGGGACGGCGAACTGGTGTGGGAGGACCACAGCACGTACTTGGCCCGGCACCGCACGGAGGCCACGACGAGCGCTCCCCCGCCGGACGACACCGCCGACCCCGAACTGCCGCAGCGCACCGAGTGGCGGCTGCCCGCCGGCCTCGGCCGCCGGCACGCCGCCGTCTCCGGCGACTACAACCCGATCCACCTCCACCCGCTGACCGCCCGCGCGCTCGGCTTCCCGCGCGCCCTCGCGCACGGCATGTGGACCGTCGCGCGGTGCGCCGCCGAGGCCGTACCGGCCGACGCCCCGGCGCTGCGCCTCAGCGCCCGCTTCCGCGCCCCGGTCCTGCTCCCGGCGACCGTCACATACGCCTCCGACGGCCACGCCTTCCGGCTGACCGGCGCATCCGACCGGAAAGAGCGCATCCATCTGGAGGGGAACATCCGAATACCTGGTTGACCCGCGCGCGGGTCGTCGCGGCGACACGGCCCGGACCCCGCTGTGCCGCCGCGGCCGCCCTCCCGCGCCGGGTCACCCGCCGGGCGCCCACCGCTCGCCGCCCATCAGGCGGCCCAGGCCGGTCCAGGCGAAGTTCATCAGCGTCGCCGCGGTCTCCTTGGCAGAGGGGCGGGCGTCCTCCGGGCGGGCGTTGGCCCACTCGGCGAGCGACTCGGCGGACCCGACGAGCGCGTGGGCCAGCCCGGACACCTCGCGCTCGGCCAGGCTCTCGTCACAGCCCGCCTCCCGCGCCGCGGCCCCGATCAGGCCGGTCACGAACTCGATGATCTCCGCCCGCATCCCGGCGACCTGCAGGGCGAACGGCTCACCGTGCGTACGCGCCTGCTGGTGCAGCACCGCCCATCCCTCCGGATGCTCGGCGGTGTGCGCGAAGAAGCCCTTCAGCCCGCTCCACAGCTGCCGGTCCGCCGCCGCGCCCTGCTCCACGGCGCCGCGCACGGCCGCGACCAGCGCCGCCGCCTCCCGCTGGACGACCGCGGTGAACAGCTCCTCCTTGGAGTTCAGATAGAGGTAGACCAGCGGCTTGGACACCCCGGCGACCTCGGCGATCTCGTCCATCGAGGCGGCCCGGTACCCCCGCCGCGCGAACGTCAGCACGGCCGCGTCCATCATCTGCTGCTCGCGCACCGCCCGCGGCACCCGCTTGCTCTTCACGCCACCCACACCGAATGTCCTTCCACCCCGCCCGCTTACCGCAAAGTAAGTTTACGTACCGCCAACGCCCCGCGCCCCGGAGCCGGGTGGCTTCGGGGCGCGGGGCGTCGACGGATCGGGGCTGCGGTCAGCCCGCCGCGGGGGCCGGGACCGTGACCTTCTGGTCGGCCTCGGCCGCGGCGGTCGCCAGGTCGGGGTCGCCGTCCAGGCTGATGCTGGTGGCGTTGGCGTACGCCTCGCGGTCCAGGATCTTCTCCTTGGCGGAGACCAGGATCGGGATGACGGCCTGGCCGGCCACGTTGGTGGCGGTGCGCATCATGTCCAGGATCGGGTCGATGGCCATGAGGAGACCGACACCGGCCAGCGGGAGGCCCAGCGTGGACAGGGTCAGGGTCAGCATGACCGTGGCGCCGGTGAGGCCGGCGGTGGCGGCCGAGCCGATGACCGAGACGAAGGCGATCAGGACGTAGTCGCCGACGTGCAGCGGGACGTCGAAGATCTGCGCGATGAAGATCGCGGCGAGCGCCGGGTAGATCGAGGCGCAGCCGTCCATCTTGGTCGTCGAGCCGAAGGGCACCGCGAAGGACGCGTACTCCTTCGGGACGCCGAGGCGCTCGGTGACCTTCTGGGTGACCGGCATGGTGCCGACCGAGGAGCGGGAGACGAAGGCCAGCTGGATGGCGGGCCAGGCGCCCTTGAAGAACTGCAGCGGGCTGACCTTGGCGACGGTCGCCAGCAGCAGCGGGTACACGCCGAACAGCACCAGCGCGCAGCCGACGTAGATGTCGACGGTGAAGGTCGCGTACTTGCCGATGAGGTTCCAGCCGTACGTGGCGATCGCGTTGCCGATGAGGCCGACGGTGCCCAGCGGGGCCAGCCGGATGACCCACCACAGGGCCTTCTGCAGCAGTTCGAGCACCGAGCGGCTGAGCTTGAGCACCGGCTCGGCCTTCTCGCCCAGCTGGAGCGCCGCGATGCCGACGACGGCGCCCATGAAGACGATCTGCAGGACCTGCAGCTGGGTGAAGGGCGTGATGATGTCGGTCGGGATGATCCCGGTCAGGAAGTCGATCCAGGTACCGGCGTGGTCGGGCTTGGAGCCGTCGGCGGGCGTGAGGCCCGTGCCGGAGCCGGGGTTGGTGACCAGGCCGATCGCCAGGCCGATCGCGACGGCGATCAGCGAGGTGACCATGAACCACAGCAGGGTGCGGGTGGCGAGCCGGGCGGCGTTGTTGACCTGCCGCAGGTTGGTGATCGACACCACGATGGCGAAGAAGACCAACGGGGCCACGGCCAGCTTCAGCAGCTGGACGAAGAGCTCACCGATCTTGCCGAGGGTGGTGACCAGCCAGCCGATGTCGCCGCTCTTGGCGATCCAGCCGAGGAGCACACCGAGGACGAGACCCAGCAGGATCTGGGCCCAGAAGGGAACCTTCGGTATGCGGGAGGTCTTGGGAGAGGTGGTCTCGGAAGACGACGTGGACAACGGGCACACTCCGGGTGCAATGCGGGCTTCGAGGAAGGGGCGTGGAGCGCCAGGAGGTCCGTACGGGATCTCCGGCCGCTGCGGTCGATGCTCAGCGGCGGCAACAGGCCGCGGACAGACAGCGGCAAAGATCGACGTGCAGGCGCACCACGAGCGGAACGCTCATGGCGAATCGGTGCGCGGCTGCTGTCATCATGTCCAATACGTTAACACTTGAACTTTGGGGTACTCAAAGAAAATCTTTGGCATCCCGGACGCCCGGACAGGACGGAAAACGCCAACGCCCGCCTGGGGAGCGGAAACTCCCCGGGCGGGCGGCGTCGGTGTGAGGCGCCTTACACGCCGTCCTCCTGGCTCTGGCTGGCGGCGAGCCGCTCCTTCTGGCGGTCCACCCTGGCCACGATCTGCTGGGACATCGCGTCCCGCTGCTTGCGCAGCAGCACGAAGCTGAGCGGCGCGGAGATCACGATGGCGAGCAGCAGCAGCCAGATGGTGTTCGAGGCGCCGACGGCCAGCGGAATGACGTGGACGTACGCGAGGCCCCAGACGACCGCGAAGCAGACGACAAAGAGGCCCACGCGGGAAGCGGTGTACAGGAGTGCGGCGTGCTTCTGGCTGCTCACGGTCGGACCTTCTTCTCAACGACAACCGAAAGGGTCTGCATCCAGTCAAGCACAGCAGTCTGTGTGATCTTCCCCGCCCCCGGAACCGGCGCCTCAGTGCAGCTCGCGCCACATGGTGACGTCGTCGCGGTAGTCGTCGGCGGCGA
Source organism: Streptomyces sp. NPDC000151 (assembly GCF_040301705.1). Classification (NCBI taxonomy): domain Bacteria; kingdom Bacillati; phylum Actinomycetota; class Actinomycetes; order Kitasatosporales; family Streptomycetaceae; genus Streptomyces; species Streptomyces sp. NPDC000151. The sequence continues at coordinate 10,732 of NZ_JBEPFC010000060.1, forward strand.
CCTTGATGGCGTCGGGGACCCGGCCGACCTCCTTGTACCCGCAGGAGGCGTAGAAGCGGTCCGCTCCCGTGCCGCCGCGGCAGGTGAGCCGGAGGGCGCGTATCCCTTCGGTGGCGCTCGCGGCGTCCTCGACCGCGGCCATCAGCTCGCGGCCCACTCCCTGCCCCTGCAAGGAGGGGTGCACCATCACGCTGTAGACCCACACCCAGTGCTGCATCAGGCGGTGCCGGTTGCGGTAGAGCCACGCAGTCGCCACCGGGGTGCCGCCCGAGTCCCGGCCCACTATGAGGCGGGCGTCACCCTCGGCCATGATGGCGAGGTGCTTCACCAGGTCGGGACGGATGTCCTCGATGGTCACCGGCGGTACGAAGCCGACCGCGCCACCGGCGTTGGACACATCGGCCCACAGCGCGCAGATCCCGTCGCGCAGTTCACGGGTGACAGAAGGGTCCAGGTCGAAGCGCACGCTCATGACCTGGACCCTAATCCGTCACTCAAGTGATCGGAAAACCCTTTCCGTCACACCCGCATCGCCTGCGGCTCCTCGCGGCGGTTCGCGTCCGGGCCCGGGTACTCGCGGATGATCTCGTACCGGGTGTTCCGCTCGACCGGCCGGAAGCCCGCGTCCGTGATGAGGTCCAGCAGGTCCTCGCGGGTGAGCTTGTTCGGCGTGCCGTAGTTGTCGGCGTCGTGCGTGATCTTGTACTCGACGACCGAGCCGTCCATGTCGTCGGCGCCGTGCTGCAGCGCCAGCTGCGTTGTCTGCAGGCCGTGCATGACCCAGAAGCACTTCACGTGCGGCACGTTGTCGAAGAGGAGGCGGGAGACCGCGAAGGTCTTCAGGGCCTCGGCGCCGGTGGCCATGGTCGTGCGCGCCTGGAGCTTGTTGCGGACCTTGCCGTCCTTCATGTCCACGAAGTCGTGCTGGTAGCGCAGCGGGATGAAGACCTGGAAGCCGCCGGTCTCGTCCTGCAGCTCACGCAGCCGCAGCACGTGGTCGACGCGGTGGCGCGGCTCCTCGATGTGCCCGTACAGCATCGTGGAGGGCGTCTTGAGGCCCTTCTCGTGCGCCAGGCGGTGGATCCGCGACCAGTCCTCCCAGTGGGTGGCGTGGTCGACGATGTGCTGCCGGACCTCCCAGTCGAAGATCTCCGCGCCGCCGCCGGTCAGCGACTCCAGGCCGGCGTCGATCAGCTCGTCGAGGATCTCGGAGGCGGTCAGCCCGGAGATCGTCTCGAAGTGGTGGATCTCGGTCGCCGTGAACGCCTTCAGGCCGACGTTCGGCAGCGCCTCCTTGAGGGCCTTCAGGGAGCGCGGGTAGTAGCGCCAGGGCAGCGTGGGGTGCAGGCCGTTGACGATGTGCAGCTCGGTGAGGTTCTCGTTCTCCATGGCCTTGGCCAGGCGGACGGCCTCCTCGATGCGCATCGTGTACGCGTCCTTCTCGCCCGGCTTGCGCTGGAAGGAGCAGTAGGCGCACGAGGCGGTGCACACGTTCGTCATGTTGAGGTGACGGTTGACGTTGAAGTGCACGACGTCGCCGTTCTTGCGGGTGCGCACCTCGTGCGCGAGGCCGCCGAGCCACGCCAGGTCGTCGGACTCGTAGAGGGCGATGCCGTCCTCGCGGGTCAGCCGCTCACCGGCGTGGACCTTCTCCTCCAGCTCGCGCTTGAGCCCAGCGTCCATACCGGTCCGCCTCCATCGTTCGTCTCTGCGATCACTGCCAAAACGGGCTTCAACGAGCGTACGCCTACGACTCCTCGGGCAGCTCGCCGACCCGGTTCTCCCACTTCGTGGAGAGCACGATCGTGGTGCGCGTACGGGAGACGCCCTTGGTGCCGGACAGCCGGCGGATGGTCCGCTCCAGGCCGTCCACGTTGTCCACGCGCACCTTGAGCATGTACGAGTCGTCGCCCGCGATGAACCAGCAGTCCTCGATCTCGGCGAGGTCGCGCAGCCGGTGCGCGACGTCCTCGTGGTCGGTGGCGTCCGACAGCGAGATGCCGACCAGGGCCGTGACGCCCAGGCCCGGCGAGGCGGCGTCGACGGTCGCGCGATAGCCGGTGATCACGCCGGCCGACTCCAGCCGGTTGATGCGGTCCGTGACGCTGGGACCGGAGAGGCCGACCAGTCGGCCGAGCTCCGCGTACGAGGCCCTGCCGTTCTCGCGCAGTGCCTGGATGAGCTGCCTGTCCACCGCGTCCATTGCGTCCCCGACCTTTCAATCTTTCCGCACTGCCACTACTGATTACAGAATCTAAGGCATGCAGGGCGACTTGAGCCCGCAATCCCAGGTAAAATCACAAGTTGATCATTGGCTTCTGCCGGAGCGATCGGCGCTGCCGCCGCCGAGCTCGCCCGACCAGCGGCGGTACAGGCCGTGCGGCACGCCCGCCGCGTCCAGCGCCCGGCCCGCCACGAAGTCCACCAGGTCCTGGATGTGCGTCGCCCCCGCGTAGAACGCGGGCGAGGCCGGCAGCACCACGGCGCCCGCCTCGTCCAGGGCGACCAGGTGCTTGAGGGTCTGCCCGTTCAGCGGCGTCTCGCGCACCGCGACGACCAGCTTCCTGCGCTCCTTCAGCGTCACGCTCGCCGTCCGCTGCAACAGGTCCTTCGACAGCCCCAGCGCCACCCCGGCCACGCACGCCGTGCTGGCGGGCACGATCACCATGCCCTTGGCCGGGTACGAGCCCGACGACGGGCCCGCCGCCAGGTCGCCGGCCGCCCAGTACCGCACGTCCGCCAGGTCCGCCTCGGTGACCGGGAAGGTCTCCGGCTTGCCGTCCGCGCCGCGTGCCAGCCATTCGCGCAGGTCCGTGCGCCAGTGCGCGTCCCGGAAGGAGATCCCGGTCTCGTCCAGCAGCGTCAGCCGCGAGGCCCGGCTCACCACCAGGTCGACGGCCTCGCCCGCGGCCAGCAGGCCGCGCAGGACGGACGCGGCGTACGGGGTCCCGGACGCGCCGGAGATCCCGACGACCCACGGTCTGCGGTGACCGGTACCGGCGTGCTGACTGGTGACGTTGTGCGGCGGCTCCACGGCACCGAGCCTATCCGGCGGAACCAGGAGCACCGTCACAGCCGTTGTTGGTTGTGAGCTCGTGCGGCCACGCCCGGCGCACGGACTCGGCGGACACACCGACGGGCGGGCGAGGAGGGCCGGACATGGGAGGACGCGCCAAACCCGCTGCGCTGCTGGTGCTGGCCTGGGTCGGGCTGCTCTGGGTGCTGGAGGCGGTGGACGCGGCCGGCGGGCACGCGCTGGACACCTTCGGCATCCGGCCGCGCGAGCTGAGCGAGCTGGTCGACGTGCTCCCGGCGACCGCCGTGCACTTCGGCTTCGCCCACCTCATGGCCAACACCCTCCCGCTGCTCGTGCTCGGCTTCCTGGCCGGGCTGCGCTCCGGGGTGCGCAGACTGGCCGGCGTCGCGCTGCTCATCGCCGTCATCAGCGGTCTGGGCGTCTGGCTGATATCGCCGCAGGGCAGCAATACCGCGGGCGTCTCCGGAGTGATCTTCGGGCTCTTCGGCTATCTCGTCGTGCGCGGCTTCATCGAGCGCAAGGCGCTGGACATCGCCATCGGCGTGCTCGTCGCGGTGCTCTACGGCTCGATCCTGTGGGGCGCGCTCCCGGCCTCGAACGGCATCAGCTGGCAGGCGCACTTCTTCGGACTGGCCGGCGGGGTGCTGGCCGCGTTCGTCTTCCGCGTGCGGACGCCGGGACTCCGCTCGGGAGGCCGCGTCCCGTAGTCTCTGCACGCGGCAGCGCCGGGCCAGGGCGCGCCGCCCGGCGCCCGGCGCTGCCGGTCACACCAGTTACGTCATCGGGGGGATCAGCCCGTGGTCGAGTTCGACAAGTCCGCATCCGAGCCGCCGTCCGAGGGCCCGCCGCCGCAGCAGAACGGCGGGCAGCAGGGGCAGCAGCCGTACGGCCAGCCCTACCCGCAGCAGGGGCAGCAGCCGTACGACCAGCAGCAGGGCCAGCAGCCCGGTTACGGCTACGCCCCGCCGCCCGGCCCCGGCCAGCAGCCGCCGTACGGCGGCCCCGGCGGTCCCGGCCCCGGCGGTCCCGGCTGGGGCCCCCAGCCTCCGGGATACGGCTACCCCGCCGCGCCCCGGCCCTCGACCTCGCCCGCGATGTGGTCGCACCTCGGCGCGGTGCTCACCGTCTTCGTCGGCACGGGCGTGTGCTGCATCGGCATGCTGTGCGGCTGGATCGCCCCGCTCGCCATCCGTAACAACGCGCAGAACGAGCACGACCCGTACATCCGCCACCACTCGGCCCAGGGGATGAACTACGGCATCACCCAGGCGATCATGGCGGTGATCACCGGCGTGCTGTACTTCGCCGTGGTGATCGGCGCGGGCCTGACCGCCGACTCCGGGACCGGCGATCCGGGCGTGGTCTTCGCCGTCCCCCTGATCTGCTTCCTCGTCCTCTTCGGCGCGTACTGGATCACCACGCTGGTCTTCGGGATCATCGGCACGGTGAAGGCCAACAGCGGGGAGATGTGGTCCTACCCCAAGTTCCTGGCCTGGCGCTTCGTCAAGAACTGAGGCCGCGCCCGAGCGCGCGGAAGGGCCGGTACCCGAGCGGGTACCGGCCCTTCCGCATGCGCCGGATCAGAGCGTCAGGCCGCGCACCAGCAGGTCCAGCAGCGCGCAGACGAACAGCGCTATCCCGATGAACCCGTTGACCGTGAAGAACGCGCGGTTCAGGCGCGACAGGTCGTGCGGCCGGACGATCGTGTGCTCGTACAGGAACGCGCCCGCGACGATCACCAGGCCGACCCAGAAGAACGCACCGGCGCCGGTGGCCAGCGCGTACCAGACCAGCAGCACCATCGTGACGGCGTGGCAGGCGCGGGCGCCGTGCAGCGCGCCGGGGATGCCGAAGCGGGCCGGTACCGACTTCACGCCGTGCGCGCGGTCGGCCCGCACGTCCTGGCAGGCGAAGATCAGGTCGAAGCCGCCGATCCAGACGCCCACCGCGAGGCCGAGGATCACCGCCTCCCACGACCAGCTGCCGGTGATCGCGAGCCAGGCGCCGATCGGGCCGATGGCCTGGGCCACCCCCAGGATGGCGTGCGGGAAGTTCGTGAACCGCTTGCCGTACGGATAGACCACCATCGGGACCACCGCGACCGGCGCCAGCGCCAGGCACAGCGGGTTGAGCAGCGCGGCGGCGCCCAGGAAGACGACGACGGCGACCAGCGCGCCGGTCCAGGCCGACCGGACCGAGACCGCGCCGGTGACCAGCTCGCGGCCGGCCGTGCGCGGGTTTCGGGCGTCGATCTCGCGGTCGATGATGCGGTTCGCGGCCATCGCGAAGGTCCGCAGGCCGACCATGCAGACCGTGACCAGCAGCAGCCGGACCCAGTGGATGCTGCCGTCGTGCAGGAACATCGCGGTCAGCGCGGCGATGTACGCGAAGGGCAGCGCGAAGACCGAGTGCTCGATCATGACGAGCCGCAGGAAGGCCCGGGTGCGGCCCGGCTGCGGGATCGCGGCGGCGGAGGCGCTCACAGCCCGTACTCCTTCCAGCGCTTGGTGACCCGTTCGGAGATCTCCGGGTCCGAGACGATCATCTGCGGCCAGCCCCCGTCCCGGGTGTAGCCCTCCTCGGGCCACTTCGCGGTCGCGTCGATGCCGGCCTTGCCGCCCCAGAACTGCTGGTACGAGGAGTGGTCCAGGTGGTCCACCGGGCCCTCCACTACCGTCAGGTCACGGGCGTAGTCCGTGTTGCCGAGCGCGCGCCAGGACACCTCGTGCAGGTCGTGCACGTCGCAGTCGGCGTCCACCACGATGATCAGCTTGGTCAGCGACATCATGTGCGCGCCCCAGATGGCGTGCATGACCTTCTGCGCGTGCTTCGGGTACTTCTTGTCGATCGAGACGATCGCGCAGTTGTGGAAGCCGCCGGACTCCGGGAGGTGGTAGTCCACGATGTCCGGGACGATGATCTTGAGGAGCGGGAGGAAGAACCGCTCCGTCGCCCGGCCCAGCGGCCCGTCCTCGGTCGGCGGCCGGCCGACCACGATCGACTGCAGCAGCGGGCGCTTGCGCATCGTCACGCAGTCGATGGTCAGGGCGGGGAAGGGCTCCTGCGGCGTGTAGAAGCCGGTGTGGTCGCCGAAGGGGCCCTCGGGGAGCATCTCGCCCGGCTCCAGCCAGCCCTCCAGTACCACCTCGGCGTTGGCCGGCACCTGGAGCGGCACGGTCTTGCAGTCGACCATCTCGATCCGCTTGCCCTGCACGAAGCCCGCGAAGAGGTACTCGTCGATGTCGCCGGGCAGCGGCGCGGTCGAGGCGTACGTCACGGCCGGCGGGCAGCCGAAGGCGATGGCGACCGGCAGCTTCTCGCCGCGCCTGGCGGCCACCTGGTAGTGGTTCCGGCTGTCCTTGTGGATCTGCCAGTGCATCCCGATGGTGCGCTTGTCGTGGCGCTGGAGGCGGTACAGACCGAGGTTGCGTACGCCGCTCTCGGGGTCCTTGGTGTGGGTCAGCCCCAGGTTGAAGAACGAGCCGCCGTCCTCGGGCCAGGTGAACAGGGCCGGCAGCTGTTCGAGGTCCACCTCGTCGCCCTGGAGCACGACCTCCTGGACGGGCGCGCCCTCGCCCTTCACCTTCTTCGGCGGCACGTGCGTCATGTTCGCGAGCTTCCCGAAGGCCTCGCGGACGCCGACGAAGCCCTGCGGCAGCTCGGGCCTGAGCAGGCCGCCGATCTTGCCGCTGATCTCGTCGTAGGACGACAGGCCGAGCGCCTTCAGGAGGCGGCGGTCGGTGCCGTAGACGTTCATCGCCAGGGGCATCGCCGAGCCCTTGACGTTCTCGAAGAGGAGCGCGGGTCCGCCGGCCTTCTGCACCCGGTCGACGATCTCCCCGACTTCCAGGTGGGGGTCGACCTCGGCCTTGATCCGCTTGAGGTCACCTTCGCGGTCGAGCGCCCGGAGGAACGAGCGAAGATCGTCATAAGCCATGCATCCCAGTATCCGGTACGCACTACCCTGGACTGGTCACTGGGGCCGCGCTCACCGGCCCGCCCGGCCACTCCCAGGGGGAGCGACACATGCTGCGGGTGCTGATGATCCTGGTGCCGCTGGCACTGAGCATCTACGCGTTCATCGACTGCGTCACCACCGATGAGCGGCATGTGCGCCACATGCCGAAGGTGCTCTGGGCGATCCTCGTCCTGCTCTTCCCGCTCGTCGGGTCGGTGTCCTGGCTGATCGCCGGGAAGGACCGGGCGGCGCTCGCCGCCGGGGGCGGCGCGCCGGGGCGCGGCCGGGGCGGCTGGGTGGCGCCGGACGACAACCCCGAGTTCCTGGAGAAGCTGGGCACGCGGGAGCGGGCACAGCGGCGGGACGAGGACGAGGCGCTGCTCAAGGACTGGGAGGCGGACCTCAAGCGCCGCGAGGAGGAGCTCCGCCGCCGGGAGTCCAAGGAGGGCGACGAGTGAGGGGCTCCGACGCGTCCGCGATGCTGGCCGCCGCGGTGGCCGAGGCCCGGGCCGGGCTCGCGTCCGGCGGCGTCCCGATCGGCGCCGCGCTGTTCGGCGCGGACGGCACGCTGCTCGGGCGGGGACACAACCGCCGCGTGCAGGACGGGGACCCCTCGACGCACGCGGAGACGGCCGCCTTCCGGGCCGCCGGACGGCAGCGCTCCTACAAGGGCACGACCATGGTCACCACGCTCTCGCCCTGCTGGTACTGCAGCGGGCTGGTGCGCCAGTTCGGGATCTCCCGGGTGGTGATCGGCGAGGCGGAGACATTCCACGGCGGACACGACTGGCTGGCCGAGCACGGCGTGGAGATCGTGGTGCTGGACGACCCGGAGTGCGTCGCGATGATGCGCGCGTTCATCGCGGACCGGCCCGAGCTGTGGCACGAGGACATCGGCGAGGACTGAAGAGGGCCGAGGGACCGGTGCCGCCACCCCAACGCCACGACGCCACGACCGTGCACCTGAGCCTCCGTCAGGAACCGGGCCGCTCCCTCTAGGCTGACCGCGCAGAGATCATCTTCCGAGAACATGCCTGGCCAGCGCCTTTTGCCAGGCAATATTCGTCTGTTCACGGTCAATTGATGCACGATTCACGCATCCCCTCCTGCCCGCCGCGCCTCCCTGCCGCGACAGTCGGTTCGGCCCTCAGCGGGCCGGACCGACTCAGGGAGACACAGGGAGGGGCACCCATGCCCGACATGACCCGACGCAGACTCCTCGGCTCCGCCGCGGGGGCGGTGGGCGGCGCCGCCGCGCTGTCGCTGCTGCCGCCGAGCGTGCGGAAGGCCGTCGCGGCCGGGCCGCCCCGGCACGGCTCGCTCGACGAGATCGAGCACGTCGTGCTGCTGATGCAGGAGAACCGCTCGTTCGACCACTACTTCGGGACGCTGCGCGGCGTACGCGGCTTCGCGGACCCCGACGCGCTCACCCTGTCCACGGGGCGCTCGGTCTTCCACCAGCCGGACGCGGTGAACCCGGACGGGTACCTGCTGCCGTTCCACCTGGACACGCACAGCTCCAGCGCCCAGGCCATACCGTCCACCAGCCACGCCTGGTCCGTCCAGCACGAGGCGTGGAACGGCGGGAAGATGGACCGGTGGCTGCCCGCGCACCGCAAGGCGGACGGGAAGAACGGCCCGTACGTGATGGGCTATCACACCCGCGCGGACATTCCCTTCCACTTCGCCCTCGCCGAGGCGTTCACCCTCTGCGACAACTACTTCTGCTCGGTCTTCGGGCCCACCTGGCCGAACCGGCTGTACTGGATGACCGGCACCATCGACCCCGGCGGCACCCACGGCGGCCCGGTCCTGAACAACACCGCTCCCCAGCCGTACCGCTGGACGACGTACGCCGAGCGGCTGCAGGCGGCGGGCGTGAGCTGGAAGGTGTACCAGCAGGACGACGACTACGGCTGCAACCTGCTGGAGCAGTTCCAGGCCTTCCGGGACGCCGAGCCCGGGGACGCGCTGTACGAGCGCGGGGTGCGGCCGCAGCCCGCGGGCACCTTCGAGGACGACGCGCGGAACGACCGGCTGCCGGCCGTCTCCTGGATCATCCCGACGGCGGCGGAGTCGGAGCACCCGGACTACCTGCCGGCCGCGGGCGCGGACTTCGTCGCGCGGAAGATCGAGGCCATCGCCAGTAACCCGAAGGTGTGGCGGAAGACCGCGTTCATCCTGAACTACGACGAGAACGACGGGCTCTTCGACCACGTGCCGCCGCCGGTGCCGGCCGCCGGCACGAAGGACGAATTCGTCGGCGGGCTGCCCATCGGCGGCGGCTTCCGCGTGCCGTGCCTGATCGTCTCGCCGTGGACGGTGGGCGGCTGGGCCGCGGGCGACGCCTTCGACCACACCTCCGTACTGCAGTTCCTGGAGCGCTTCACCGGCGTCGAGGAGCCGAACATCTCCGACTGGCGCCGGTCCACCTTCGGCGACCTGACCTCGGCCTTCGGCTTCGGCGCCGCCCACCGCCCACCGCGGCTGCCGCGCGACACCGCCGAGCGGCTGGCGGAGGCCCGGCGCGAGGTCGCCACCCTCCCGAAGCCCACCCTCCCCGGCGCTGACCAGTCCCCGCCCCACCAGGAACCCGGCGCCCGCAAACGCCGCTGAACCAGCGGCGGTCCGCCGCTGTCAGTGCCGTGCCTTAATCTTCTGCTCGGCGCGACGAACCGGTCGCGACCAGGGGGTTTCCCCTGCTCGCGGCCGGCCCGTACCCCCCATCGCCATCCTCGCGGCCGGGTCTTCCGGCCGTCGGTTCAGCCTGCTCGTCACCGAGCTCGTACAGAGGATGAAGCACTTGCGCACACGAAGACGCCTCAGCGCCCTCACGCTGACCGCCCTCGTCGGTACCGCCACCCTCGTCGGCCCCGGGTCCGCCGGACCCGCGTACGCCGACAGCGCCACCCCCCTGCCCGCCGACTGGATCACCGACACCGTCGTGGACGGGGTCCACCAGCGGGTGTTCATGAGCGCCCCGAACAGCGACAGCGTGCTGGTCGCCGACTACGACGGCAAGCTCGTCGGGCAGATACCGGGCGAGCAGGGCGCGTCCGGTCTCGCCCTCTCCGAGGACTCCGGCACGCTCTACGTCGGGCTATCCGAGGGCGAGGCGGTCGCCGCGATCGACACCGGCTCCCTCACCGAGACCGCGCGCTACGCGACCGGTACGGGCAACCAGCCGTCCACCCCGGTCGTCACGGGCGGCAAGGTCTGGTTCAGCTTCTACGGCCCCAAGGGCGGCGGCATCGGCTCGGTCGACCTCTCGGGCGCCGACCCGGTCGTCAGCACCGAAGAGGTACCGGCGTACGCCTGGTACAACGCCCCGCTGCTGGTCGCCTCGCCGGCCGCGCCGAACACGATCGTCGCGGGTGAGGTGGGCTCCAGCCCGGCCACCGTGGGCGTGTACGACGTGTCCTCCGGGCACCCGGTCGAGAAGGCCAAGGTCTGGAACCCGGGCGACGGTTCCTCCACCACCTCCAACCTCCGCGACATGGCCATCGCCGCCGACGGCGAGAACGTCGTCGTGGCCAGCGGCGCGCCGTACAAGCAGCAGGTCTTCAAGCTCTCGGACCTGTCGGCGAACGGCAGCTACCCGACCAGCCCGTACCCGAACGCGGTGGCCATCGCCCCGGACGGCACGGTCGCCGCGGGCATCGACGGCTACTACGAGGACGACATCTACCTCTTCACGCCGGGCGGGGCCGCCGCGTACCGCACGTACGAGGTCAAGGGCACGACCAACGCGACCCTCGCGACGCGGGGCCTGGAGTGGGCGCCGGACGGCAGCCGGCTCTTCGCCATCACCGGCTCCGGCTCGACGACCGAGCTGAAGGTCCTGACCGAGGCCGCCAAGGCCGACTCCCGGCTGACCGCGACGGCGCCCGCCACGGCCCCGTCCGGCCCGCCGCTGACCGTCTCCGGCACGCTGTCCGCCAAGCTCCCGTACGCCGACGGCACCTCCGTCGAGGTGACGCGGACCGGCCCGTCTGGCGGCTCGGCCGTCCCGCTCGGCAGCGCAACCGTGGCCGCCGACGGCACCTTCTCGGTGACCGACCGGCCGCGCGGCGAGGGTGAGGTGACGTACACCGTCACCTACAAGGGCGACGCGCGCCACACGTCGGCGACGGCGACCGCCACCATGCAGCTGACCCGCCGCTGACAGAACAGCCGCGGCGGACGGGAGACCCGTCCGCCGCGGCTGGTGTCAGTTCGGTCAGACCCCCGCGTAGGAGTGCAGGCCGGTGACGAAGATGTTCACGCCGTAGTAGTTGAAGAGGTAGCAGGCGAAGGCGATCAGGGCCAGGTAGGCGGCCTTGCGGCCCTTCCAGCCGGCGGTGGCGCGGGCGTGCAGGTAGCAGGCGTAGGCGACCCAGGTGATGAAGGACCAGACCTCCTTGGGGTCCCAGCCCCAGTAGCGGCCCCAGGCGGCCTCGGCCCAGATCGCGCCCGCGATGATCGTGAAGGTCCACAGCGGGAAGACGGTCGCGTTGATGCGGTACGCGAACTTGTCCAGCGTGGCGGCCGCGGGCAGCCGCTCCAGTACCGACGTGGCGAAGGCGCCCGGCTGCTTCCCGCTCGGGTCGGCGAGCTTGGCCTCGTAGCGGTCGCGGAAGAGGTACAGCAGGGTGGCGACCGCGCCCATGTAGAGCACCGCGCCGGAGATGATCGCGCAGCTGACGTGGATCCACAGCCAGTACGAGTGCAGCGCCGGGACGAGCTGGTCGCTGGCGGTGTAGAGGACCGAGATGGCCAGGCCCAGGTCCAGCAGGACGGTGGTGACCAGCGGCAGGCCGATCCAGCGCACGTTCTTCTTGGCGATCAGCAGGATCAGGTACACGGCCACCGCGACGGCCGCGAAGGTCGTGGAGAACTCGTACATGTTGCCCCAGGGGGCACGCTCCACCGACAGGGCGCGGGTCAGCACGCCGCCCACGTGGATCAGCCACGCCAGTACGGTCAGCGAGATCGCGATCCGGCCGTACAGGTCGCCCTTCTCCGTGCCGCCGTGCGCGCCGACGCCGTCGGGCACGTCCCGGCTGCCGGCCGCGGAGCGGGTGACGATCTTGGGGCGGTCCAGTACGGCGGTGCCGCCCGCCTTGGCCTTGGCCTGCACCGTCACGGCGGGCGCCGCCGCCTTGTCCGCGGTGAGCGCGGCGGCCGTACGGGCCACCTTGCTCCGGCTGCCGAACACCCACTCCGCCATGTGCGCGAGGAACGCGAGGGTGTAGACCGCCATCGCCGAATAGATCAGCACATTGCTGGTGTGGGCCAGATTCTCGTTGGCCGCGGCCGCGAGGTTCACGCGCGCGCTCCTTCGGAGGGGTCAGCGGTACCGGCGGAGTCGGTCGGCTCCGCGGAGTCTTCTGCGTGGGGGTCGGAGTCTTCGGGGTCCGGCTCGGGCGCCTGCGGGGCGTCCGGCTGGAGGGCGTACGCGAGGTCCGACAGCTCTTCGGGGAGCTTGGGGGACTCGCTGCGGCCGAGCCCGGCGATCTCCACGACGGTGACGCCGTCGGGGCCCGGCTCGGCGCGGACCCACACCCGGCGGCGCTGGATGAACAGCGAGCCGGCGAGGCCGATCAGGGCGGCGACCGCGCCGCCCAGCGCGAGCCCGTTGCCCGGCTGGTGGGAGATCTTGAAGCTGGCCCAGCTCTTGACGCCGTTGAACTTGATGCTGCCGTCGCCGTTCGGCAGCTTCATGGACTGCCCCGGCGACATCATCTGGGCGACCGCGGCGCCGTCCTTCTTGTACTGCTTCAGGTTCTTCGTCTCGAGCTGGTAGACGTTCTGCGGCAGGCCGGAGTCCACGCCCAGGTCACCGTGGTACGCGGTCAGGGTCAGCCGGGGATTGTCCAGCGCGGGGAAGACCGAGAACATCGAGCCCGAGCCCTTGCCGCCGAAGGTCGGGACGAAGAAGCCCTGGAAGCCCAGCTGGTTCTTCTTGCCGTCCTTGGTCTTGGCGCCGGGCACCTTCACCACGCCGCTGGAGGTGAAGTTCTTCGGGTCCTGCGGGAGGAAGGGCACCGCGCCCTCGTAGACGACCTTGCCGGTGCCGTCCTTGACGGTGACGTCGGGCGCGTAGCCGTGCGAGAGCAGGTAGACCCGGTCGCCGCCGATGTCCAGCGGCTCGTTGACCTTGATCGAGGTCTTGTGCTCCTTGCCGTCGGCACCGCTGAAGTACCTGACGTCGGCGCGGAAGACGCGCGGGGTGCCCGTCTGCGGCCCGGACCGTTCGTACGTGGCGACGAACTTGTCGAGCTGGAAGCCGAACGGCTCCAGATCGTTCGTGTCGAAGAACGAACCGGACTTGAAGTCGTCGAACTGGGTCAGGCTGTTGGAGAAGCCGTCCCCCTCGGTGACCAGCTTGCCGCCCTCGGACTTCCACAGCTGGCCGACGGCGAACGCCACCAGCATCACGATCAGCGCGATGTGGAACATCAGGTTGCCGGCCTCGCGGAGGTACCCCTTCTCGGAGGCGACCGAGGTGCCCACGATGTGGGTGCGGAAGCGGCGCTTCTTCAGCGTCCGGTGAGCAGCCTGGAGGACCTGCTCGGGCTCGGCGGTGGTGCGCCAGGTGGCGTACGCGGGCAGCCGGGTCAGCCGGCGCGGGGCGCCCGGCGGGCGGCCGCGCAGCTGGCCGACGAACTGCCAGGTCCGCGGGATGATGCAGCCGATCAGCGAGATGAACAGCAGCAGGTAGATCGCGGAGAACCACACCGAGCTGTAGACGTGGAACATCCCGAGCTTGTCGTAGATCGGCCCGAGGATGTCGTGCTGCTTCTGGAACTGATCGACCTTGACCGGGTCGATGCTGGTCTGCGGGATGAGCGAGCCGGGAACGGCGCCGAGCGAGAGCAGGAAGAGCAGGATCAGCGCCACCCGCATCGAGGTCAGCTGGCGCCAGAACCAGCGGGCCCAGCCGATCGGCCCGAGGGAGGGGAAGGAGACCTCCTCCTTCGGCGCGGTGGACAGCTGGGAGCCCGCGGCGCCGAGGTCGGCGTCCTGCGGGGTGTCGCTGTGGATGTCGGTCTTGGCGGCCATCAATTCAGATCCCAACGGTGAAGCCGGTCGTCCAGCTCTGCAGCTCGGACATCATGCTGTCCCAGATTCCTGTGACGAGCAGGACGCCGATCACCACGAGCAGCCCGCCACCGGTCCGCATCACCCAGACATAGTGGCGCTTGACCCAGCCGAACGCGCCCAGCGCCTTGCGGAAGGCCAGCGCGACCAGGATGAAGGGCAGGCCGAGGCCGACGCAGTACGCGATGGTCAGCAGCGCGCCGCGGCCCGCGCTGGCCTCGTTGAACGACAGGGCGTTCACGGCGGTCAGGGTGGGGCCCAGGCACGGCGTCCAGCCGACGCCGAAGAGCACCCCGAGCACGGGCGCGCCCACCAGCCCCATCGCGGGCCGCTTGTGCAGCATCCGGAACTCACGCTGCCCGAAGCGGCCCAGCACACCCATGAAGGTGAGGCCGAGCAGGATGGTCAGGGCGCCGAGCACCCGGGAGATGACGTCCTTGTAGTCCTGGAGCGTCTGCCCGAAGTACCCGAAGAGGGCACCGCCCGAGACGAAGACGACCGTGAAGCCGAGGACGAAGAGGGCGGCGCCGCCCAGCATCCGGCCGCGCTTGGCCTCGCCGAGGTCGGTGCCGGTGACGCCGGTCACGTACGACATGTAGCCGGGCACGAGCGGCAGTACGCACGGGGAGAAGAAGGACACCAGGCCGCCGAGCAGGGCGACCGGCAGGGCGACCAGCAGGGCACCGGTGAGCACGGTCTGGTTCGGGGCTGTGCTTGCGGCGGCGAGCGCGATCACAGGATCACTTCTCCGCGATCAGCGGGTCGATCATCTTGCGCAGCTCGTTCTCGCTGAGCGGGGTGAGCGCGCGGGCCGCGATCCGGCCCTTGCGGTCGATCGCGATGGTGGTGGGGATCGCCTGCGGGTTCAGGCTGCCCTTCGGGAAGCGCAGCATCAGCTTGCCCATCGGGTCGTACAGGCTCGGATACGGGACCTTGTGCTGCTCCTCGAAGCGGACGGCCTGGGTCTTCTTGGAGTCCCGGGTGTTGATGCCGAGGAACTGCACGCCCTTGTCCTTGGTCTGGTGCGCGACCTCGGCGAAGTTCGGGGCCTCGGCGATGCAGGGCGCGCACCAGGAACCCCAGATGTTGAGGACGACGACCTTGCCCTTGTAGTCGGCGATGTCGAGGTGCTTGCCCTTGGTGGATTCACCCGAGATGTCGGGCACCCGCTGCCGGTCGGCCGGCTTCACGGTGTCCACACCGTCCTTGCCCTGCACGAACTTCGTCTGCTCCGAGCCGCCTGAGGTACCGCCTGACCCGCAGGCGCTCAGCAGCACGGCGGCGACCGCGGCGCCGGCGGCCGGCAGGAGCAGACGGCGACGGGTGACGCGGCGGGGGACGCGGCAGGCACTCATGTGAAAAGTTTCGCATGGGCCCATTACGGATCTTCCGCACCCCCCTCGTCGGCGCGGTTCAGTCCGCCGCGAGGTACCGCCGCCAGCCGCCCTTCGGCCGCTCGCCGACGTCCAGCCCCTGGAGCCTGGCCAGCACCTTCGGGTCCTGCACGGCCAGCCAGTCGGTGAACTGCTTGAAGGACACCAGCCGCACGTCCCGGTGCCGCGCGTCCGCGATGTGCTTGATCGCTTCCTCGACGGCGTCCATATAGATCCCGCCGTTCCACTCCTCGAAGTGGTTGCCGATGAAGAAGGGGGCGCGGTTGGTCTCGTAGGCGCGCTGAAAACCGGCGATGTACGCGCCGGCGGCCTGCCGGCGCCAGCCGGGGTAGTGCGCGCGCGGGGCCCGGGTGGAGTTCCCCGACTGGTTGGCGAGCATGTTGTAGTCCATCGAGAGGACCTCGAAGGAGTGGCCGGGGAACGGGACCTGCTGGAGCGGGAAGTCCCAGATGCCGAGCTTCTTCGTGGGCCAGGTCTGGCGGCCGCCGGGCGAGCTGGCGTCGTAGCGCCAGCCGAGGTCGCGCGCTGTGGGCAGCAGGTTGTCCTGGCCGAGCAGGCAGGGGGTGCGGCCGCCGGCCAGCTCCTTGCGGTAGTCGAAGGGGAGCGGGTCGACGTCGGTGAAGCCGGTGTGCGTCCGCCACTTCGTGACGAAGTCGGTGGCCTGGTCGATCTCGGAGCGCCACTGCGCGGGGGTCCAGTGGGCGACCGAGCCGGAGCCGGTGCAGAAGTGGCCGTTGAAGTGGGTGCCTATCTCGTGCCCTTCGAGCCAGGCCGCGCGGATGTTCCGCAGCGTCTCCTTGATGTGCGCGTCGGTGAGGTACCCGATGTCGGAGGCGCCGACCGGGTTGTTCGGCGGGCGGTAGAGCGACTTCTTGGACTCCGGCAGGCAGTACAGGCCGGAGAGGAAGAACGTCATCGACGCGCCGTGGTCCCGGGCGAGGCGGCGGAAGCGGGGGAAGAGGCCGTTGCCGACCTCGCCCGCGCCGTCCCAGGAGAAGACGACGAACTGCGGCGGGGTCTGCCCCGGCTCCAGCGGCTCGGGCTTCGGGGGCTGGTGGGGCTGCGGGCCCGTCGCGGCGGTGGAGCCGTCGCCGAGGAGCTGCGGGCGGGCCCGGACGGTGGTCCCCTTGGCGGAGCCGCCGGGCCGTGCGGTGCCGCAGCCCGCCAGCCCGAGCGCGGCGGCCGCCCCTGCTCCGATGCCCAGCAGGTTCCGCCGACTGATCGCGCTCATACCGTTCCCGTTCACTCTTGCCAGACCAAAGCCCGTATATACGGACATCGGGTAAGAGAGCGGAACGGGTGCCGGGGTTCCGGCGCGATCGCATATATCTACGGCGGTACGTACGGACGGCTGCCCGTACGTACCGCCGGTGGGCTCAGGCGCCCGCTGCCTTCTGCTGCTGGCTGCCCTTCACGGACCCCTTGCCGAACCGGGGCTGGGCCCCGGCCCGCAGGTGCTCGGGCACCAGGTCCAGCGCGGGCTCGGTGTAGCCGACCGAGACGATCCGGTCGCCGTGGAAGGTGAAGGACGTCAGCGAGGCGAGCGTGCACTGCCGCTTGCGCGGGTCGTGCCACAGTCGGCGCCGCTCGGCGAAGCTGCGCACGATCCAGATCGGCAGCTGGTGGCTGACCGCGACGGCCTCGTGACCGCGGGCCGCGTCCCGGGCCGCGCCGAGCGCCGCCATCATCCGGACGACCTGCTCGATGTACGGCTCGCCCCAGGACGGCCGGAACGGGTTGGTGAGGTACTTCCAGTTCCCCGGCCGCTTGAGCGCGCCGTCGCCGACGCCGAAGGTCTTGCCCTCGAAGATGTTGCCGGCCTCGATGAGCCGTCCGTCGCTCGCGACGTCCAGCCCGTGCGCCTTGCCGATCGGTGTGGCCGTCTCCTGCGCCCGCTCCAGCGGGGAGGCGACGACGTGCGTGATGTCGCGGTCGGCGAGGTGCTCGGCAACCCGGTCGGCCATCTGCCGGCCGAGCTCGGAGAGGTGGTACCCGGGGCGCCGCCCGTAGAGCACGCCCTCGGGGTTGTGCACCTCGCCGTGGCGCATCAGGTGGACGACGGTGATGTCCTCGCCGTTGCCGCCGTTGCCGTTGCCGTTGCCGTTGCCGCCGGTCGTGCCGCTCATGCGGTGGCCTCGGCGGCGGCCCGGGCGGCGGCCGGCAGCGCGGCCGCGATCCGCTCGACGGCCCGCGCGTCGTGCGCGGTGGAGACGAACCACGACTCGAAGGCGGACGGCGGGAGGTAGACGCCCTGGGAGAGCATCGAGTGGAAGAAGGGCGTGAAGCGGAAGGACTCCTGCGCCTTGGCCTTCTCGTAGTCGGTGACGTCCTGGTCGGAGAAGAAGACCGAGAACATGTTGCCCGCGACCTGCACGCGGTGCGCCACGCCCTCCTTGGTCAGCGCCTCGGAGACCAGCCCGCGCAGCTCCGCGGAGACCGCGTCGACCTGCTCGTACGCGGCGTCGTCCAGCAGCCGCAGCTGCGTGACGCCGGCCGCGGTGGCGACCGGGTTACCGGAGAGGGTGCCCGCCTGGTAGACCGGCCCTGCCGGGGCGAGGTGGGCCATGACGTCGGCGCGGCCGCCGAACGCCGCGGCCGGGAAGCCGCCGCCCATGACCTTGCCGAAGGTCATCAGGTCCGGGGTGACCCCGTCGATGCCGTACCAGCCGGCCTTGCTCACCCGGAAGCCGGTCATGACCTCGTCGGAGATGTACAGCGCGCCGTTCGCGGAGCACAGGTCCGCGAGGCCCTGGTTGAAGCCGGGCAGCGGCGGGACCACGCCCATGTTGCCGGGCGACGCCTCTGTGATCACACAGGCGATCTGGCCCTCGTGCGCGGCGAACGCGGCACGCACGGCCTCGATGTCGTTGTACGGCAGCACGATCGTGTCGCCGGCCTGCGCGCCGGTGACGCCCGGCGTGTCGGGCAGCCCGAAGGTCGCCACACCCGAACCGGCCGCGGCCAGCAGGGCGTCCACGTGTCCGTGGTAGCAGCCGGCGAACTTGATCACCTTGGGGCGGCCGGTGAAGCCGCGGGCCAGCCGGATCGCCGACATGGTCGCCTCGGTACCGGAGGAGACCAGCCGGACCTGCTCGACCGGCGCGATCCGGGCCACGATCTCCTCGGCGAGCTCGACCTCGCCGGCGCCCGGCGTGCCGAAGGACAGGCCGCGCGCGACGGCGTCCTGCACGGCCGCGAGGACCTGCGGGTGGGAATGGCCGAGGATCATCGGTCCCCACGAGCACACGAGGTCGACGTACTCACGACCGTCGGCATCGGTGAGGTACGGACCGGTACCGGACACCATGAACCGGGGCGTACCGCCCACGGCGCGGAACGCGCGCACGGGAGAGTTCACGCCGCCGGGCGTCACGACGGCCGCGCGGTCGAAGAGCGTCTGCGAAACTGGGGCATCGTACGAGTGAGTCACGCAAGCAATGGTCTCAGAGGCGCACGGGGGCGCGTGGCCGGGCGTTTCACACGCCGGTGACGGGGGAGGTCTCTGAGACGATGATCGGGTTGCGCGGCCGAGGCTGCGAGTGGTCGGGTGGAGATATGCATCGCGGTGGCGAACTGGGCGAAGGGACCGATGACCGGGGCCCGGAGCGCGCCCGGCGCGGACGCCACCGGCGAGCGGAGTACAGCGGCGAGCAGGACCGTGCGGAGCACAACGGCACCGGGCATGTCGGCCCGAAGAACAACAGCGGGACCAGCAGCAGAGGCGGGCGCATGGGGGTGACGTACAAATACTTCGGCGCTCCCGACGGCGCCACCGCGGCCCGGGTACCGATCTCGATGCGCCCCGAAGAGCTGGGCGGTGACGAGCTCGGCATGGGCGGGATGTTCACGAAGATCAAGCCGGAGACCATGGCGGCGATGGTGCTGACCGGCATAGAGGGCATACCCCTGTCGAAGGTCCCCCCGCTGGAGCTGGTCGTCCTGCACCCCGACTACGCCGTGGTCAAGCTCCCGATGACGGTCGTCGACCCGCTGCGCGGCGTCGGCGAGGAGTCGGTGGGCGCCGCGGCCTTCATCTGGTCCACCGTCCCCGACCGCGGCGGCCCGCGCGACGCCTTCGCCGTCTACCGCCTCCTCCACGAATGGCAGGACTTCAGCCACCGCCTGCACGAGGCCGGACACCAGGCGTACTGCCTGGTGTGGCCCTGACGGACGGCGGAGGGCCGACCGCGCCGGTCGGCGTATGCGAACCAGTACTTCCGGTGGCTCCGGTCCGCGTCCTCCGCCGCTGTTCCCCTCGCACGGGCGGAGGAGACTAGGCTCGCAGGTGTGACGGCATACACGCCCGCACCGGACCACGACGAATCGGCACCGGACCATTTCGCCATCGTGGCGGTCGCCTCCTCGGCCGGCGGCATCCACGGACTGAGCGTGTTCCTGGAAGCACTGGGGACCGGGCTCTCCGTCCCCCTCCTGGTCGTGCAGCACCTCGACCCCCGCCACGGCACCGTCATCGCCGACGTCCTCGCCCGGCGCACCCCGCTCAGGGTCAAGCTGGCGGAGGACGGTGAGCAGGCCCTTCCCGGCGTCGTGTACATCGCCCCGCCCAACCGCCACCTCCTCGTCGGCTCCAACGGCGTCCTGACGCTCTCCAACAGCGAGATGGTGCACTTCGTACGCCCCTCTGCCGACCTCCTCTTCGAATCGATGGCGGGCGCCTACGGCGCGCGCGCCATCGCCTGCGTCCTCACCGGCTCCGGCTACGACGGCGCGATGGGCGTCGACGCGGTGAAGTCGCGCGGCGGCACCGTCATCGTCGAAGATCCCCGCACGGCAGAATTCCGGGGCATGCCGGAAGCGGCCGTGGAGACAGGGGCCGTGGACTTCGTGCTACCCCTGGAAGAAATCGCCGCGGTGATCCGTGGCCTGGTCGAGACCAAGAGGCAATGATGGGTGACGTGCGGGAAGCCGAGGCCGATGAGGAGCTGGAGGCACTGCTCGGCTTTCTGAGAGACACCCGGGGATTCGACTTCACCGGCTACAAGAGATCCTCCCTGGGCCGCCGCATCCGCAAGCGGATGGCGGATGTGCACGTGGAGTCCTACACCGACTACCGGGACCTGCTGGAGACCAGTGCGGACGAATTCGGCGCGCTCTTCAACACGATCCTGATCAACGTCACCTCCTACTTCCGCGACCCCGACGCCTGGGCCTTCCTCCAGCGCGAGGTGCTCCCCGAACTGCTCGCGCAGGGGGACCCCGAGGAAGAGATCAGGGTGTGGAGCGCCGGCTGTTCCAGCGGCGAGGAGGCGTACTCCCTCGCGGTCATGTTCTCCGAGGCGCTCGGCATCGAGGAGTGCCTGAACCGCGTCAAGATCTACGCCACGGACGTCGACGAAGAGGCGCTGCGCGACGCGCGCTCCGGGCTCTACACGGCGAAGGCCCTGGAAGGGCTCTCCGCCGAGCTGCGGGAGAAGTACTTCGACCAGAACGGCGCGCAGTTCAGCTTCCGCCCCGACCTGCGCCGCCGGGTGATCTTCGGCCGGCACGACATCACCCGCGACGCCCCGATCTCCCGCCTGGACCTGCTGCTCTGCCGCAACACGCTGATGTACTTCAACGTCGAGGCGCAGACCCAGATCGTCGACCGCTTCCACTTCGCGCTGCGTCCGGGCGGCTTCCTCTTCCTGGGGAAGGCGGAGATGCTGTTGAACGACACCGACCGCTTCGACGTCATGAGCATGCGCCAGCGGGTCTTCCGGCGCCGCCCCGGCGAGTCCGGTCCGCCGTACAACCCGGCCCCCGTGCAGATCCGCGCGAGTGGCCACAACGAGATCCACTCCCTCGCCCGCAACCGCCAGCTGCGCGACCTGATCCTGGACGCCACGCCCTCCCCGGCGGTCGCGGTCGACACCGACGGGGCCGTGGTGATGATCAACCATCCCGCGCGCGCCCAGTTCTCCCTCACCGCGAGCGACATCGGCCGCCCGTTCCAGGACCTGGAGATCTCCTACCGCCCGGTCGAGCTGCGCTCCCTGATCGAGCAGGCCGTGCACGAGCGGCGGACCCTGCGGGTCAACGGCGCCGAGCGGCGGGCCGGCGAGGAGGTCCAGTACTTCGACATCCTCATCCAGCCGCTGATGTCCGCCAACGGGATGCCGGTCGCCACGAGCATCACCTTCACCGACGTCACCGTGGCCACGCAGCTGCGGTCGGAGGTGAAACGGGTGCGGGAGGACCTGGAGACCGCGTACGAGGAATTGCAGTCCACCAACGAGGAGCTGGAGACGACGAACGAGGAACTCCAGTCCAGCATCGAGGAACTGGAGACCACCAACGAGGAACTCCAGTCCACCAACGAAGAGCTGGAGACGACGAACGAGGAACTCCAGTCGGGCAACGAGGAACTGGAGACCATGAATGAGGAGATGCGCATCCGCACCGAGGAGCTGGACGAGGCCCGCGCGTTCCTCGAAGCGGTCCTGACCAGCGTCGCGGCGGGTGTGGTGGTACTGGACCGGGAGACCCGGGTCAAGAGCTGGAACCGCGGCGCCGCCGAGCTGTGGGGGCTGCGCTCCGACGAGGTCGTGGAAGAGCCGTTCTTCTCACTGGACTTCGGGCTGCCCGCCGATCAGCTGCGGGACATGGTCCACCAGTGCCTGGACAGCGGACTGGGCACGGGCCCCGTCGGCGTCCCGGCCGTGAACCGCATCGGCCGGGCCATCCACTGCACGGTCGCCTGCTCGCCGTTCGACGGTTACAACGGCGGCGTCGTCCTGTTGATGGAAGAAGTGCCGGAGGCACGGGCCGATGGCGGAAAGCCCGCGTAGGCTGCCTCCATGGAAACCCGTGGTCCGTCCGGAACGGCGGCGGCCGCACGGCGTCGTGCGGCCGGGGCGCACCGACGCGCGGACCGCGCCGAGGCGCTGGCCGCACAGCAGGAACGCTTCGCGGAGAAGACCGGACATCCGCTCCATCTCCGGCTCGCGGCCACCCACCGCAAAGCGGCCGCCACCCATCGTTCCTCGGCCCATCTCCAAGAGGCGTACGCCCACCGGCTGGAGAGCTGGCGGTCGCCCGCCGGCCCGCCGCCCCCGTTCATGAGCGTGGTCGCGGACGCCTGCGGCACGGGCAGCGCCGCCCTGGCCCTGCTCGGCTCCGACCACAGCCAGCTCGCGGTCGCCGCGTCCGACGATCCGTCGCGCGCCGCCCAGGATCTGGAGTACGTACTGGGCGAAGGCCCCTGCCGGGACGCCGCCGCCGGCCGCTGCCTGGTCACCGCCTCCGGGCCCGCCATCGAGCGGCGCTGGCCCGGTTACGGCCCGGCGGTGACGGCACTGGGCTTCGGCGAGGTGGTCGCCGTACCCTTGGAAACTCCCGACGGCTGCCTGGGTTCACTGGCCGTCTTCGACCCCCGGCCAGGTATCGCCAGGTCCGCGGTCTTCACCGAGGTCACCGAGGCGCTGGTGCGCACCGTACTGCTCGGCCCGGACGCCGATCCGGAGCTCTACGGCGGCACGGACCACCGGGACACGGTGCACCAGGCGGCAGGCATGGTGTCCGTACAAGCTCACTGTCCTGTCGAGGACGCACTCGCGCTCATCAAGGCGAAGGCATACGCCGACGGGGTACCCGTCAATGAAATGGCCCGGCGGATCGTGCACGGAAAGCTCCGTCTTGCCTGACCGGCAAGGATGGCGCAAGGTTCGCGGAGCGCTGCGACTCGCCTGAAGGGGGCGTCATGACGACACCGGCACAGCAGATCGCCGACGTGTTCGTGGAACTGTCCGGAGGCACCGCGGGCACGCGCCTGGAGGTTCCCGAGCTGTTGGCCACGCTGGCGCGGTGCAGTCCCGGGTTGCTCGGGGTGCGCGCCGCCGGCGCGGAGGCGGCCGCCGACGACCGGGCGGAACCGCAGGTGGCCGGCTCCGAGGACGGCGCGCAGCTGCTGAAGCAGGAGGCGCTGAAGTGGCGCGAGGGCCCGGGCACGGACAGCCGCCGCAGCGGCCGGCCGCTCTCCGGCATCGCGTTCGACGGCCCGCCGGCCAGGCAGCGCTGGCCGCGGTACGCGCCGCGGGCGCTGGAGCTGGGGTACGCGCGCGCCGCCGCCTTCCCGCTGCGGACCGGCGAGCGGTCCGTGGGCGCGCTGGTCCTGCTCGGCTCCGCGGCGGACGACCCGGTGTCCGAGGAGGCGGCGACGCTCGCCCAGTCCCTCGCGGACTTCACCGCGCTGATCCTGATGCGCGACCACGAACTGCACGCGAGCCGGACGCTGAGCGCGCAGCTGGAGTTCGCGCTGAACAGCCGGGTGATCATCGAGCAGGCCAAGGGCGTGCTCGCCACCCGCCACTCGCTCACCATGGACGGCGCCTTCGCCCTGCTGCGCGGCCACGCCCGCGCGCACCGCCGGCTGCTCTCCGACGTGGCCCACGACGTGGTCGCGGGCCGGCTCGACCTCGGCTGACACGAAACGCACCACGGGCACGACGCGCATCGCGGACACGATGCGCATCGCGGGCACGATTCGTATCGCGGGCACGTTGAGCACCATGACGGACACCACCCCTCGGGCCCCGGCCGGGGGGGCGGCCGGTGATCCCGGCCGGACCATGCCGTCAACTTCTACACCCGTGTAGATTTCAGCTCTGCGGCGCGCCCCTGCGCGGTGCGGTGGACGAGGAACGACGAGGAGAAGCACATGGCCCTGTGGGACCGGATCAAGGACTCCGCCCAGACGATGCAGACGCAGCTGACGGCGAAGAAGAACGACCTCAAGAGCGGCGCCTTCCGGGACGCGAGCATGGCGATGTGCGCGCTGGTGGCCGCGGCGGACGGCAGCGTCGACGCCTCCGAACGCCGCCGCGTCGCCCAGCTGATCATGTCGAACGACGTGCTGCAGAACTTCCCGGCGGACGACCTGCAGCGCCGCTTCGACGGTTACCTCGACAAGCTCATCGCCGACTTCGACTTCGGCAGGGTGAGCGTGCTCCAGGAGATCGGCAAGGTGAAGAAGAAGCCGACCGAGGCGCGGGCCGTCATCCAGATCGGCATCGTCATCGGCGGCGCGGACGGCGACTTCGACAAGACCGAGCAGGCCGTCGTGCGCGATGTCTGCTTCGCGCTGGACATCCCGCCGGCCGAGTTCGACCTCTGACCCGAGAGGTGACGGGCGCGACCCGGGGCCCCGCGGCGCTCAGCCGCGGGCCCCGCCCTCCTCGGGCGTACGGGAAGGCCCCTCATGGGCGCGGGAGTTGATCACGTCGCCGGGCTGCGCCTTGATCACGCGCGGCGGCGGGCCGTCGTCGTCCGGGTGCACCCCGTCCTTCATCGCCCTGGTCTCGCTCTTCAGGATGCGGGTCGCCTTGCCGGCCGACCGCACGAGGTCGGGCAGCCGCTTGGCCGCGAGCAGCACGATCACCACGATGAGGAGCAGCGCGATCTCACTGATCCCGAACATCCCCGGTCCTCTTTTCCCCCTCCGCACGGAGGGCCTCATGAGCGTACTGGTCAGCGACGCGGCCCGGAATCGGGTCCGCCGAAGTCCGGACCGGCGAAGTCCGGACCGGCGAAGTCCGGACCCGCGAAGTCCGGACTGCTGTAGCCGAGCCGGGAAGGGCGGGAGGGCCGGGCTGCGTCCCGGTCGGATGGCGGGGCGGCGCGGAGCCGCCGCTCCAAGTACGGCCCGATCCCGCGCTCCAGCAGCGCCAGCTGCCACGCCTCGTGGGCCCGCCGCAGCCGCTCGCCCGGAGCATCGGCGCCGGACGCCCGGTGCCGGGCAGCGGTGCCGAGCAGCCCGGCGACGCCGCAGGCCAGCGACACCGCGGTGACCACCACGGACACCTGCCCCGCGGTGATCAGGGCGTCCGCGAGCGCCCGTTGCGAGGCGGCCGGCCGCAGCAGGAAGCCGAGCAGGAAGAAGACAACGGCCGCGACGGCGGCCAGGCTCGGCACCAACACGCCGAGCAGGGGCAGCAGCCCGCGCCCCCGCCGCTCCCCCTCGTCCCCGTCCCCGTTCCCATTCCCACCGTCACCCTCCCCGCCGTCCGCGCCCTCCCGGAGGGCGAGGTACGTCCGGTACTCCGGCGCGGCCGCCTCCGCGAGCAGGGCGGCCTCGGCGAGCGCGCCGCTGCGCAGCCGTCGGGCGAGCCCGCCGGTGGGGTCGGCCCGTACGGCCCGCGCGATCGCACCGGTGCTCAGTGCCCGGTCCACCAGCCGCTCGAAGTCCGCCGTGTCCCGTGCCCGCAGGCCTTCCCGCCGTAACCGCGCCATCGCTTCCCCGCTTCCGCCCCCGTTCGCCGGCACCTTGAATCTACAGCACTGTAGAAACAGCGGGTGAAGACCAGGCGTACGCCCCGGGCTCACATCAGTACGATGGCCGCCCCACGGACCGTACGACCACCACACGTACGGCCGGGGCGGCGGAGGGAGACGGCGGAGTGGACCGCGGAGCGGACCGGCGACCGGGCGAGGGGCGGCACGAGCGCGACCCCCGCGGGCGCCGGCGCGGCCAGGGCGAACTGGAGGCACAGGTCCTGTCGGTGCTGCGGCTCTCCCCGGGCCCGGCGACCGCGGCCTGGGTGCAGGAACGCCTGGACGGCGACCTCGCCTACACCACCGTCATGACCATCCTCTCCCGGCTGCTGGCCAAGGGGGCCGTCACCCGCGAGCGCCTGGGCCGCGCCTTCGTGTGGCAGGCCGCGTCCGACGAGGCGGGGCTCGCCGCGCTGCGCATGCGCCGGGTACTGGACGCCGAGACCGACCGGGAAGCGGTACTGGCCAGCTTCGTCACGGCCCTCTCAGCCGACGACGAACGGCTGCTGCGCGGCCTGCTCCACGAGGCGGCGGACGCCCCGGAAGCGCCCCCGGAGGGCTGACCGTGGGCGTGTTCGTCTTCCTGCCCCTGGTGCTCCCGCTGACCGCGTGGCCGGTGGCGCGCCTGGCCGAACAGCATCTGCACCCGCGCAGCGCCACCCGTCTGCTGGCCGGCGTGGCAGCCGTACTGGCCGTATGCAGCACGCTCTGCCTCGGCCTGATCATGGTCGTCGGCACCGCCCAGCTGCCCGGCAACCCGCTGCCGGACGGCTGGTCCGACCCGGAGGTGCGCGCGGCGGTCCCGTACGACGAGATCGCAGGCAGGGCGGCGATCCCCGCCCTGTGCGCGGTGGCCGTCGCCGGTGTCCGTACGCTCTGGCGCCATCTGCGCGTACGGCGCCGGGCGGCCCGCGCGCTGGCCGGGCTGCCGGGCTCGCGGGTCGCGGTCCTGCCGGACGGCGCGCCGTACGCGTACGCGCTGCCGGCCCGGCGGCCCGGTCCGGGCCGGATCGTGGTGTCCACCGCGATGCTGGCCCGGCTGGACTCGCGCGAGCGGCGGGCCCTGTTCGCGCACGAGCGTGCCCATCTGGCGGGCCGTCACCACCGTTACCTGCTGGCCGTACAGCTCGCGGCCCGCGCCAATCCCTTTCTGCGACCGCTGCGTACGGCCACGGAGTTCTGCACCGAACGCTGGGCGGACGAGGAGGCGGCGCAAGCGGTCGGCGACCGCCGTGTGACGGCGCGCGCGGTGGGCAAGGCGGCGCTCGTCACCCGGCACGCGCCGATGGCGGGGCTGGCGTCGTTCGCCGCTCCGGGGCCCGTACCGCGCCGGGTGGCGGCGCTGCTGCGGTCCGGACCGCCGACTCGCAGCTGGCCGCGGGCAGCCACCCCGGCCGGTATCGCCACCCTCGTCGCGGCGGCCGGCACCCTGGCCTCCGCCCTCTCCTCCGTCAACGCCACCGTCGCCCTCTTCCTCGTCCTCCAGGCGGCGACACCGCTGTAGCCCGACGGCTTACGGCCGCTCCTCCGTCAAGTACCGCTGCACCGTGGGCGCGAGCCAGGCGACGACCTCGTCGTGGCCGAGCCCCACGGCCGGCGGTATGCGGACGACGTAACGGGCCATCGCCATGCCCAGGATCTGCGAGGCGACCAGCGCGGCCCGCACCGCGGCCTCCTCCTCGTCCGGCACCGGGCAGACCGCCGCGATCACCGGCCCCAGCTGGTCGCGGAAGATCGACCGCACCCGCTCGGCGCCCGCCTCCATCGTCACGCCGACCCGCACCATCCCGGTCAGCCGCTCATCGCTCTCCCAGAGGTCCAGGAAATGGCGCACCAACCGCTCGCCCAGCAGCTCCCGCGGTACGAGAGTCAGGTCCGGCATCCGCAGGTCGATCTCCGTGGCGGCCACGAACAGGCCCTCTTTGTTGCCGTAGTAGCGCATGACCATGGAGGGGTCGATGCCCGCGTCCCTGGCGATGGCCCGGATGGTGGCGCGCTCGTACCCCTCCGCGGCGAAGCGGTCGCGGGCGGCGGTGAGGATCGCGGCCCGGGTCGCGTCGGAGCGGCGGGGGCGGGCTGAGGGATCGGTGTCGGCCATGTCAACAAGCGTAGGCCAACACCTGTTGACACACCAGAGGAGCAGCCGTACGTTGCCCATAAGCAGCCAACGAGCGTTGACCTACAAGTGTTGGCACAGGAGGCGGCCATGAACCGCAAGCCCAGCGACACCTTCCCCTCGATGACCCAGCACCCCACCTCCGACGTCCTGGTCGTCGGCGCCGGGCCCACCGGCCTGCTGCTCGCCGGCGACCTGGCCGAGGCCGGCCTCGACGTCACCCTGCTGGAGCGCCGCGCCCCCGGGATCAGCAACCTCACCCGCTCCCTGGTCGTGCACGCCCGCACCCTCGAACAGTTCGACGCCCGCGGCCTCGCCGAGGAAGTGGTCGACACCGGCCACCCGGTGACCTCGCTCCAGCTGTTCGCCGATGTCTCGATCGACCCGACCGAACTGCCCACCCGCTTCCCGTTCATCCTGGTCACCCCGCAGTTCGAGGTGGAGCGGGTACTGGAGGAGCGGGCCCGCAAGGCCGGCGTGACCTTCGCGTACGGCCACGAGCTCACCGGCGTCGACCAGGACGCCGACGGCATCACGGCCACGGTCCGCACCGAAGGCGGTGGCACGGCCGGCCACCGCGCTTCCTACCTGGTCGGGACCGACGGCGTGCACAGCGGCGTCCGCCGGGCGCTCGGCCTGCCGTTCCCCGGCAAGGCCGTCATCCGGTCCGTCGTACTCGCCGACGTACGGCTCACCGAGGAGCCGGACGCGCCGCTCGTCGCCAAGGCCACCGACGACGCCTTCGCCCTCATCGCGGGCTTCGGCGACGGCTGGTTCCGGGTGATCGCCTGGCACCGCCACCGGCAGACCGACGACAAGGCGCCGGTCGACCTGGCAGAGGTCCGCGAGCTCACCCGGCTCGCCCACGGCACCGACTACGGCATCCAGGAGGCCCGCTGGATGTCCCGCTTCCACAGCGACGAGCGGCAGGTGCCGCAGTACCGCGTCGGCCGGGCGTTCCTCGCGGGCGACGCGGCCCACGTCCACTCCCCGGCCGGCGGCCAGGGCATGAACACCGGACTCCAGGACGCCGCCAACCTCAGCTGGAAGCTCATCGCCGTACTGCGCGGCCGGGCCACCGACGCGCTGCTGGACACCTACCAGGCCGAACGCCACCCGGTGGGCCGCATGGTGCTGCGCTCCAGCGGCGCGCTCATCCGGTTCGCGCTGCTGCAGACCCGCGCACAGCGCGCGGCGCGCCTGCTGGCCACGCAGCTCATCAAGCGGGTACCGCCGGTGACCCACCGCGCGGTCTCGATGATCACCGGCATCGGCATCGCGTACGGCCGCCACCGCGGCGACCACCCGCTGACGGGCCGGCGCGCGCCCGACATCCGGCTCGCGGACGGCAGTCGCCTCTACGAAGCGCTGCGCGGCAACCGCTTCGTGCTCATCACCCCCGCGTACGAGACGCCGGAGCTGGGCGGCCGGGACGCGCGCCGCCTCGTGCACGGCACCTGGCGCGGCGACCGGCGCACCGCGCTGCTGGTCCGCCCCGACGGCTACATCGCCTGGGCCACCGACACCATGGACCGCGCGGCCCGCGCCGACGCCCTGCGCGCGGCCCTGCTGCGCTGGACGGGC